>CAXAGK010000001.1:0-28814 GCA_963968305.1 uncultured Rickettsiales bacterium
GCGCGGCGAAACTATCTTACTCGAACGCGAAAGGACAAAACGAAACACAATCAATGACGATTGCAATGCCGCAATCAAGCCGCCTAATATCAAACAACAGATGAGCCAAGCTCTCCGCTGAATCAAGCAGCCTTCCGTTCCAAAAACCCTGACGACGGACAGATAGACCAATCGCAAGACACTTGAGGGAATTCTCGCAATGTATGCAGGAACCCTCTAATTCTCCGCTCGAGGCCCTTTAAAATCGGCACATTCTGTAAACTAGTAAGTGATGTCGCGATCATTAAGGGTATGATCGGCGATTTTGAGAGTTCCGTTTCCACCCCACCAGGGACCAACTCGACGTACAATTACGGAACAAAACTGAGCACCAGGTAAAGCAGAACAATGGCGATCACATAACCCAATCTGCCGTAACTGTATCTTTGGTCGGAGATGTGAAATCTGGGTTTATAGATGCCAAAATATTGGCTTTCGTTCTCACCAACTGGCTCATCGAAGCGAGTCCAAGAGTATGCCGATATCATAAAGGCGCCAAATACGAGCGCAACCAGCCATTCTTGCGCTTCTTCCATTTCCTCTCCCTAGATGCAAAATGACTTCTGATCCAAATCGACGCGGGGCGCGATCTCCAAACCTCATGCCTCTGCTTATCGGCGTCAAAAAACAATCGTACCTATTTTGATTTTAATGTCGACCAAATGCCACGAATAAATTGGTTTTCGCGCTATGTCGAAACTTCACCACCTACACCCCGGAGCCTCTTACTTCACAGCAACGATAAGGGGTCTAATGTTTATGTCTGGGTAGTGTGAAAGGAGCGTGCGATGAAATGGGGAACCTTTAGCCTGAGCCAGGTGCCCGACCTCAGCCGGGTGCCTGAGAATTTCGAGACGGATTTTGAGCAATTCAAACTCGCGGAAGAGCTTGGATTCGACACAATTTGGATCGCCGAACATCTTTTCTCGAGCTATGGCGTTGTCACATCGACCCAGGTGCTGGCCGCCGCTCTCGCCAAGGCCACCACAAAGATCAAAATCGGCATGGCTGTCGTCGTCATGCCGTTCAATCATCCGCTTCGCACCGCGTCTGACTTCGCCCTGGTCGATATCCTCTCCAAGGGCCGCCTACTATTCGGTGCCGGTCGCGCCTATCAGCCGCACGAGTTCGATGGCCTCGGCATTCCCATGGAGGACAGCCGGGAGATGTTCGAGGAAGCGATGGAGATCATGCTCAAGGCATGGGGCGACGAGCCGATTACCCATGAGGGCAAGTTCTGGAACATTCCGCAACCGACCGAGGTTCTACCGAAACCGGTACAAAAACCACATCCGCCGCTCTACCAGGCTTGTATCTCACCGGACAGTTTCAAGACGGCAGCTCGCAAAGGCTTCGGCTTGCAATTGGCCTCGCCGTTCTCCTACCGCACCTACCGCGAAGAATGGATCGACAAGATCGAGGAGAGCATCCAAGACTATGAAATAGAATGCGAGAAAGCAGGCCATGATCCCAAGGGCGCGGAGCGGATGATGTTGCTGCCGTTTTTCGTCCATGAATCGCAAGAAGAAGCGAAGCGGATTGCGCGGGAACGCATGGAATGGTTCTACGCCAAGGTGACGGCCAACCAGAAATCCGTCGGCGGACAGCCGGACCTCATCAAAGGCTATGAGCTGACCATGAGCGAGAGCAAGAAGACGTTGGACGGTGGTTATCTCAACTTCGACAAACTATACGACAATGGTGCTGCTATCGCCGACGACCCAGCCACTTGCGCCGAGAAGCTGAACGAATTGCGCGAGCGCCTGGGGATCACTGAGTTCGCGCTCTGGACAAATATCGGCGGCATGCCGTCCGAAGAATCAATGTCTGCAATGCGGCTGATCATGAACGACGTAGCACCGCGCGTGAACGCCATGGAAGCGGCTGGCTAATTCGAAAAGGAACTGACGATGCCGGACATCAATATAGACGAGTTGAAAAGCCATATCGGCACCATGGTGGAAGACACCGATGTCGCGACTGAAGCGCCGTTGCGCGAGATGATTGTGACCTTCGACCGGGACGACGTAACCCCGGGGCCCGGTGACGCCATTCATCCGGGTTGGCACGGATGCTACTTCCTACCCTTATCGCGGCGCGCCACATTGGGCGCGGACGGCTTGCCGACCGATACTGGCGTCCTGCCTAAAATGCCGCTCCCTCGGCGGATGTTCGCAGGCGTCCGGTTTGAATTTCACACTCCGATCAAGGTTGGCGACAAGCTGCGGCGGGAAACCGAACTCATGGATATCTCCCTCCGCAAAGGCGCTACCGGCGTTCTCGTCTTCACCAAGGTCGCCAACCGCATCTACAACGACGAAGGCCTATGCGTAGTCGAGGAACGCGACGGCGTGTTCCGTGAAGGCCTGAAGCCGGGTGAGAAGAGTGGCATTCCAAAACGCGACCCGGTGCCGGACGACTTGCCGTGGAAACGAGAAATGAATCCGGATGTCGTTCAGTTATTCCGCTATTCGGCCATCACCTTCAATCCGCACCGTATCCATTACGACCGGACCTATGCGATGGAGGTTGAAGGTTATCCGGGCCTCGTCGTCCATGGCCCCTTCACGACGCAATGTCTGCTCGATTTCGCGCGGGACATGACCCCCGACAAGACGCTGACCAAATTCGATATGCGCGCCCGGGCGCCTCTATTCGACACCGCGCCGTTCACCGTCTGTGGCCGTCCGACCGACGAAGGCTGTGAAGTCTGGGCGGCGACACCGGAGGGAACTGTCGCGATGCAAGCACAAGTCACACTCGCTTAAGGAATGTCATGTCCAAATTGATCCTCGTCCCCGCCCGTCAAGGACGCGCCCAACCCCTTAGCTCGGGCGCATGTATTCGTATCGTTAATACTCATGGCAGTCAGGTGGTCGACACCTGGGCTTTCAATGCAAGCGACCTCGATGAGTTCATGTCGATGGAACACACCCGGTCGACAATTGACAAAATGATGCCGGATATGGGGGAAGCCTTTCTCACCAACAAACGTCGGCCCATTCTGACCATTGTCGAAGACACCACGCCCGGTGTGCACGATACTTTGAACGCCGCCTGCGATGTCCATCGTTATCACTTGTTGGGGCATGACGGCTATCATGACAATTGCACAGACAATTTGGCCGCGGCACTAGAAGCAATGGGCAAATCGCCCAGCGGACGCACACCTTGCCCCTTTAACATGTTCATGAATCGGCCTTGGGGCACCGACAAGCGATTGTACAAGGAAGCTCCGGTCTCGAAGCCGAGCGACAGCATGACCTTCCGCGCGGAGATGGACTGTATCGTTGTGTTTTCCGCCTGCCCGCAAGACATGAACCCGACCAACGGTGGGACGCCGAAGGACGTGCACTACGAAGTCTTGGACTCCGTATAAGGCTCCCCATGTACCCGCTCCCGGTGGAAGGTGTAGAGACCGCTGGCAACGATGATCAATGCGCCGACGACCGTCGGCATATCGGGCAAGTCGTCGTAGAAAAAATACCCGAGAATCGTCACCCAAACGATCGTGATATAATTCAGCGGCTGCAGAACGCTGGCGGGAGCCAATGCCAACGCCTTAATCAGTAACGCATGGCCGGACAAACCAAGCACCGCAATACACAACATTAGGGATATTCCGGTCGCATCGGGTGTCTTCCAAAAGAAAGGTCCGATCATCGTCATAGCGACCAAACCGACGACGCCCGTATAGAGGACCGTTGTATCCGGGTGATCGTGACGCGCGGCAACGCGGGTCAGCACCTGATAGAGCGCATAGATCGAGATGCCAAAGGCAGGCAAAAGCAGCATCGGATCAAAGATTCCAAATCCCGGTCGAATAATAACTACGAGACCGATAAATCCGACGCCGATGGCGCTCCAACGGCGAATGCCGACTTTCTCTCCGAGGATCGGTACCGAAAGGGCGGTTGCGACCAGTGGACCAATCCCGGCAATTGCCTGGACGTCCGCCAGGGGAAGATTACGAAAAGCGATGACGAAAATGGACACTTCACCCGCCAGCAAAAGACCCCGGCAGATTTGCAACGTCATCGCATTCGATTGAAAGGCCCGCCAGCCTCGGCGACGGATCGTCACCACCAGGCCATAGGAGGCGAATACCATGTAGCGGATCCAAATGATCTGCGGTGCGGAATAGAACAAGCTGACATGTTTCGTCAGCGCATCCATGCTCGCGAACACGCCGGTTGAGAGCAGGGTAATGCGCATCGCGGAGCGCGTACCCTCCGCATCGTCGCGCGCGCCGATCTTCTCTTCGCTCAACAGATGGCGCTCCTATGCCGTGTTAGTAGGCGCGCTCCCAATCAAGCACATTGTCGAGCGGGCGACCTGCAACATAGGCTTCCAGGTTATCACAGAAAAGATCGATCTGACGGGTACTGCGAATATCCGTCGCCGCTGAGATATGCGGCGTAAACAGAACGCGGTCATCGGCCCAAAGCTCGGGATCGGGCAGTCGGTCGAATTCGCCGACATAAACATCCAATCCCACGCCACGTAGTTTTCCGGCCTTCAGTGCATCTTTCAGCGCCGCTTCGTCGACGATCTCGCCCCGTGCAAGATTACAGAGCACGACACCGTCCTTCATCGCGCCCAGTGTCTCTTTTCCGATCAGTCCTTCCGTGTCCGGAGTCCACTGGCAGCAGATGGAGACGAAATCGGCTTCCGGCAAGATATCCATCAGCTTGTCGGCAGTGTAGATTGCATCGAAACCCTCGGGTAGCGATCCGGCTGTGCGTCGGGTACCGATCACTCTCATGCCCATAGCCGCGCACAGCTTACCAACATCCTGGCCGATACCGCCCGCCCCAATTACACAGACCGTCTTATCCTTCATCTGAATCGGATTATAAGCCAGCCTCTCGAAATCAGCGGCTGTTCGGTCCGCGACCGCCTGATTGAAGCCCCGCGCAAAATAGAAAAACGCGGCGACTGTCCATTCGGCCATCGACTGCGTGTTGCCGAGCCCGCGCGAAGTCGTCACCATCACGTCGCTTTCCCACAAATCCCCGTTCAAAAGATTGCTGGCGCCCGCCGGAGTCTGGTGGAACCATTTTAACTTCGGAGCTCGCGCGCGAAGATCCAGCGGAAACGGGAATCCACAGATGATGATCTCCGCCTCCGCAAATAGTGCGTCGCGCTCTTCCCGTGTTCCCTCTCCTTGTAAGTTCGCAGGCAGGTAGGAACGCGACGTGTATTCGGGCCAAGTATCGCGAAATTCCCCATGAAACCAATTCGGCGCCATCGTTAACTCGACCGAAGGGTCCGCACCCTCGATACGTTTTCGGCCATCGCCCGACAATGGGATCATGGATAAAATTTTCAGCGTCATCGCATCGAGTCCTATAGGGGTTTGAGTTTTACTGGTTGGCGTAGAAACAACGCCGCCACGACGGCCCAGGTCAGTGGAATTACGGCGAGCCCCACCAACATTGCATCGTAGTTACCGAAATAGTCCTTGGCGAAGCCAAGGGGTAGGGGGCCGAGCGACGCACCGACAACACCGATCATCTGCCCTGTTCCCTGAATACTGCCCAGATAGGTGCGCCCGAAATATCGTGGCCACATAAACGTGTAATAGGTCATGCTGACAGCATTCGCCATTCCGAACGCTAAGGCATACAGCACCGCTGACGCGATACCGGAAACCTGTGCCGCAATGACCAATGTCGTCGCCAGAACCAACAAGCCACCTGCAAACATACGCTCAGTCGGGAACCGGTCCAACATGCGACCCAGGGTCGGCATCATCGCGATCATGGTCACTGCAGATACGGCAAACGCAACGGTCGCAACTTCCGTATCCAAACCTTGATCCGAAAAAATAGAGACCTGGAAGAAATGCAAAGTGGTCACCAGCATCGATAAAGTGAAAAGTCCGGCAGCCACGATATAGAAAGCCGGGGTTCTCAATGCCTCAGAAAGGGTAAAGTCGTTTTCATCACCCGCTTCGGTAGCGGCTTGCGGCACCTCGAGATCGGCAGGAATCGACACGCCATCTGGCCGTAACCCGACATCCTCTGGTTTGCTCACGACAAAGAATAAGACCGGTGGCAGCAATAAGATCCATGTGGAAATGCCAAGCCACAACCAAGCTTCGCGCCAGCCAACCAAATCGATGAGCCACTTGGCGACCGTGGGATGTACCGCCATCGAGATCGCAAAACCGAGCGCCATTAACCCCAGCGCAAATCCGCGCCGCAGACTAAACCATTGCGAAACCATGTTGGAGGAACCCAGCATCAGCGACCCCTGTCCTAGGAACCGCAATGCGGCGAACCCCAGTGCGAGCCAGATCATGCCTCCGGCAAGACCAAACGCGGCGCAACCGGCACCAAATACCAGCGCCACGACCGCCAACATACGGCGCGCGCCCACACGATCCAGAAACCGGCCCATCAACGGCAGGCAAAAGGCCGCCACAAGCGTCGCCAGACCATACGCTGACGCCATTGCCGTTTGGGAGAGGCCGAGTTCAGCCGCAATGGGGCCGATAAAGACGCTGAAGGTGTGGGACTGCGCGGGTCCGCTCGCGAAGATTCCGAGCATGGCGACCCAAACGATCACCCAGCCGTAAAACATCCGCTGGCTGACCCGCCGTACCAGCGAGGCTCTAAAGGGACTTTCGGACATAAGGCCTCAGGAGAAACTACGTATCCGGATAGCAGACGGCGGAAGCAGTCTGATAGGCGGGGCGAGCAATGATGCTCTCTCTATAGGAAATCAAGCTATCCGGCACCGGACGGCCGTAGCGGATGGCCCAGGTCACGCAAGATGTCAGCATGATGTCGGCGACGCTGAAAAATGACCCCACGATAAACTTTCTTCCGTCACTGAGCTTCTGCTCGGGCACCTTTATTTGACGAGCGAAATATTCAGCGGCGCATTCCACTGCGACCGGCGCTTCGCCGTAAATCTCCGGCAGATCACCATGACGACGAATGACATAGAGGCTGGTCGCATCCAATTCCATGGCGACGAAATAGCACCACTCATCACAATGGGCCCGGTCGGCTGGACCATTGGGGATAAGCTGCCGACCGTCCCTTCCATAGGTTCGGCCGAGATAATTTATAATGGCGGCACTTTCGAAAAGCGTCAGTTCGCCGTCTTCGAAGACGGGAATCTTCTTACGCGGGCTAATCCTCTGGAATTCCGGCGTGTCCATCGCAGGTGTGCGAGTACGAACTGGCTTGGTTTCATAGTCGAGCCCCAATTCGTGTAGCGCCCAATGGACGCGAAAGGCACGGGCCGACCCGATGCCCCAAACGATGCGTTGGTTCATGCGGCCCGGCCGTTCCGCAAGACGCCGCCGGGCAAATTGCCTTCGGGTGATATCGCATCGGCGCCGTTCTCGCGCAGAATGGTGCCGTTGACGACGACCGCCCGCATGCCGCGCTCCTTCGAGATCAACCGATCTGCGCCGCCGGGGAAATCGTAGACACGCTCCAGGCCACCAGCACCCACCGTCTCTGGATCAAAGACAGCGACATCCGCGGGGCGGCCTTCGGCCAACAGACCGCGGTCCGTAATACCGGCGACCTCTGCCGGGCGTGAGGTCAGCATCCGTACGGCTTCTTCAATTGTGAAGGTTTGTTTTTCACGGACCCAACGACCGAGAAAATATGTCGGCTGGCACGCATCACAGAGTTGGCTTGCATGAGCGCCCGCATCGGAGAGACCAATCACCGTTGCCCCACTCTTCAACAGCGGCTCCACCTCCTCTTCGTTGTGGTTGGCGACCGGCATCCGGAAACGCGTCTCGAGATCGGTCTCCAACGCCAGGTCCAACAATAGATCGGTTGGTTTCATGCCTCTCTCTCGGGCAACATCGGCCAGGACCTGTTCGTCGAGTTCTCCATTCTTTTGATGCTGCGAGATGACTGTCTTATCGAACGCTCCCTTGAATTCCTTGCGCGCACCATCGATCCGCGCCCGAAACGCCTCACGGAATTCCGGATCCGCGTAAATCTTCTTCTTCCCTTCAGCATCCGCGGCCGCAGCCGGCTTCATGACCGAGAATGGCTCGAAGAGGAAGGGTGCCGCCATCTGATATTCGAAATTGAGTGGGCGCGGCGTTACTTGAGGGAAGACGCGGTGCCCCTCGGCCACAATGGCTTCGGATTTCGCTAATTGTTCTTCGTGGTCGCCCTTGCCCAATGCTAATCCCGCGAGCAACGCCGTCCAGGTCACCGTGCAACCGCTCTCACGCGCCAAGTCGGGATACTCGTCGATGAAAAGGTCCTTGCCCGCCGTCGCCGCGATCAGACCGCCACCGCTTTCACCGACAGCTTTTGCCAGGCGAAATATCTCTTCGATCTCGCAGGCACGGCTCGGCACCGGGCGACCTTCATAGCCGACATGCGTCCCGGCGCGTGACGTGGCGAAACCAAGGGCTCCGTCTTTCATGCCTTGTTTGACGATTGTCCGCATTTCCTCGATTTCATCGTCCGTCGCGGCGCGTTCCGTGGCCGCCTCGCCCATGACGTACATGCGCAGCGGCGTGTGCCCGAGAAGCACCGCCATGTTGATGGCGGAGCCCCTTGCTTCGATTACGTCTAGATATTCTCCGAAAGTCTCAAAAGGCCAATCCTCTCCCAATCCAGCCTGGAGAGCGGGCACGCTCATCCCTTCCACTTTCTCCAACGTGCGTATGATCATATCGCGATGGGCCGCACGGGTCGGAGCCACACCGAACCCGCAATTTCCGAGCACCGTTGTCGTCACACCATGCCAAGGAGAAATCGACATCATGCGGTCCCAGATAATCTGAGCGTCGTAATGGGTATGGATATCCACAAATCCCGGCGACACCACGGCACCTTCCGCATCGATGATGCGTTCCGCAGCGTCAGGCGCATCACCGAGCGCAACGATACGCCCATCAGAAATACCGACATCACCTCGATATCCCACACTACCGCTACCATCGACAATCGTGCCGCCGACAATCTTCAGATCATAAGTCATATCGCACTCTCCGCTTCAGCGGTTACTGGACATTCAAACCATATAATTCAGACACGTTATCATGGAGAATGCGATCACATTCCCATTCACTCATGTCGGCCGTATGTTCGGCCAACAGCGCCTGACTATTCGGCCATGTAGCGTCGCTATGGGGAAAATCATTCGCCCACATGAGGCGTTCCACATTCATAAAGTCGCGTAATTGGAACGCCGTCCAGTCGTCTTGGAACGTCATATAGACGTTCTCTTTGAAATACTCGCTCGGGAGACGATCCAGCTCGTCGCATTTCATCCAATATCGGTGATACTTGTACGCGTGGTCCATTCGATACATGAAGTGTGGTGCCCAACCGGCATCGGCTTCGACACAAACGAGTTTCAATTTCGGATGCCGCTCGAATACACCACCGAATATAAACGTGCCGATAATATCTTGGTTTCCTCGGATTATGGACTGAAATCCATTAATCTTCGGGCCGCGATAGGTACGCATTTCATCTTTTCCCGAAGTCAGGATGTGGAAACAGATTGGCATTCCCATATCAACAACCGCTTCGAAAAACGGATCATAATCGCGATGATGGTAATCCTCATGCCCAGGCTGACCAACGAGCATGACGCCCTTAAAGCCCATCTCCTTGGCCCGGCGAACTTCCTCAATACCGGAGGCAGGCGTTTCCATGGTAATCTGCGGCATCCCGAATAATCGGTTTGGTAGCCCTTCACAGAATTCCAGCAGCCAGCGGTTATACGCATCAAAGCAAGCGCGTTTATATCCAAAGTCCGGGTGATTGCTAAGCATCATGCCGACCGACGGATAAATTATTTCCGCCGCCACGCCGTCGCGGTCCTGATCGGCCGCCCGTGCTTTTGGATCCCAACCGCCACGGTGCAATTCATCAAACACAGCACCTTTGGTACTCAGTTCCGATGGCGCTTTTCCCGCCGCCGCGACGAGGCTCAAAGGAATCGCGATATCGATACCATCGATGACATAGATTTCGCCGCGCTTCGGGTCGTCGACCACGTGTGGCGCGATGTCCTTATATTTCGCGTCGATATAATCAATGTAACAGTTGGGCGGCTCGGTGATGTGAGAATCCGCGGAAATCGGGCGCTTGGCCATGGTGTTTTTGCTCCCCTGTGAGAGTTTTGGCGTGTCAGAGCAGGAATTTAGAGCGGTTGCCCCAGAAGTCCGGCCCCATACCTATCTTTGGGAAGAGAAATTTTAGAGGACCTGAAAATGCGGTTAAAAGATCGTGTCGCCATCGTCACTGGGGGTGGTAGCGGATTGGGCGCGGGAATCGCCAAAAGGTTCGCAGAAGAAGGTGCCAGTGTGGTCCTCGCAGATATCAACGGCGACAACGCGGAGACGGTTGCCGAGGAAATTCGCAAGGGTCAAACGAAGGCTATCGCGCATCAATTAGACGTCACGGATTACGACGCGGCAGGCGCGCTTGTCGCGCGCACGGTCGAAGAATTCGGCACCGTCGACATCCTAGTAAACAGCGCCGGCACCAGTAAGCATATGACTTTCCTGGATGCGGAACCGAGCGAATTCAAACAAATCATGGCGGTTAATCTGGAAGGCACCATGTATTGCGGCCAACATGCGGGCCGGGTCATGGTCGACAAAGGTTATGGCCGGATCGTCAATATCGCATCGATTTCAGGCGAACGCGCGGGAGTCGGGCGGACCGGCTACGGTGTTTCCAAGTTCGCGGTGATCGGATTGACCAAACAAATGGCGCTGGAACTCGGATCCCAAGGTGTCACCGTCAACGCTGTCGGCCCGGGGCCCGTGGATACACCGCTCACCGCGGTTGCCCACTCCGATGCCACTCGGCAGGCGTATCTGGATCTCATCCCTCTAGGCCGCTATGGCAAGGTCGAGGAGATGGCGGATGCGGCAACCTATCTTGCCGGCGAGCAGGCTGCTTACGTAAATGGACACATACTGTTCGTCGACGGCGGCTTCGTTTCTGTCGGCATCCAAAAAGAATAGCGATTGCCAGCATCATCAAAAGGCTCCATCGCCTGGACGGAGCCTTCCCTGTGTGGGCTTTTCTCAAGCCTCCCGATCAAAGACCGGGTGTGTTTTTGATAGCTCGAATATTTAGCCCGTACTGTCCGTTGGAGCCATTTTTGTAGCCTCCTTTCGGGAATTCAGGATCGAGATTTTTGGCGCCTCTTCTCTAACCCAACGGAACAATGATAACCGAAATTGGAATCATTTTCTATCTAGTATGTTGAGCGTAAGACATGGTGCGATGGAGGTTTGACCTCGCCTCCTCCATGAATAAATTTCCTCAGCCACTAAGCCTCGTTCAACACTTTCCATATCCGCTCCGACGTTGCGGGCATATCGATATGATCGATGCCCTTCTCACGGTTCAGCGCGTCGACAATGGCGTTCATCACCGCCGGCAGTGCGCCGGTGGTCCCCGCCTCACCGCAGCCTTTCGCACCGAGTGGATTGGTCGTTGCGGGGACCGGATGTGAACCGAATTCGAAATGCGGGACATTATCCGCGCGCGGCATTGTATAATCCATGTAGGAACCGGCGATAAGCTGACCCGCGTCGTCATAGACTGTATTCTCCATCAGCGCTTGCCCCATACCTTGAACCACGCCGCCGTGAACTTGTCCTTCAACCAGCATCGGATTGATTAAAGTGCCGAAATCATCCACCACCGAATAACGGACGACTTCGACTTCACCGGTATCTGGTTCGATTTCTATTTCCGCTACATGGCAGCCGTTCGGAAAGGCCGACGGCGGCGTTTCTTCCTTTAGCAGGGCGTCCAACCCTTGCGGCAAATCTTCCGGAAGCGTCCCTTTCGATTTCATCGATCGCACTTCTTCAGACAACGACATGATGTCAATCGAGCGATCGGTTCCAGCAATCCGGAAAGTTCCTTTCTCGAACTCGATATCCGCCTCCGATGCTTCCAAGACATGCGCCGAGAGCTTGCGGCCATTCTCGATCACCATCTCCGAGGCGTGCACCAGTAAAGTTCCCGCCGCGATGACTGTTTTCGAGCCTCCGGTCCCTCCACCCGCGATCAGTTGATCGCTATCTCCTTGAATGAGGTCCAAGCGATCGAAAGAGATGCCGGTTGCCGTGTGGACTATCTGCGCAAACGTGGAATGGTGGCCTTGGCCGTAATTGAGCGACCCGGATACCATTGTCACGGACCCGTCGTCGTTGAAGCGAAGTTCTCCCATCTCGGTTGCTTGCGGTCCGGTCACCTCGAGATAGGCAGCCAGACCCAAGCCTCTAATCTTTCCCCGTGCTTCGGACTCCGCTCGTCGGATGTCAAAACCATCCCAATCGGCAGCCTTTAATCCAGATTCGAAAACGGCCGGAAAATCGCCGGAATCATAAGTCAGCTCAGAGACCGCATCGAAGGGAATTTCCGCCGGCGTAATCATATTGCGGCGACGAATCTCACGCCGGTCGAGCCCCAACTCGCGGGCCGCAGTATCCATCATGCGCTCGACATAATAGGCACCTTCCGGACGACCCGCCCCCCGATAAGCGCCAATCGGCGTCGTGTTCGTGAACCGCGCGAAAGTATGCGCATGGAACTTTGTAATGCGATAGACACCCGGGAAATTTCGCGCGACGTTTCGCGTGTGCATCGACGGGCCTACGCCCGTGAGATAGGCCCCTACATTGCACTGCACTTCAACCCGGCCAGCCAAAATATGACCCTCCGCATCGAACGCTAGCGTAGCCTCGGCCCAACTGTCGCGGCCATGCTGATCGGACACCATGCTGCCGCTGCGGTCGTCGCACCACTTGACCGGCCGGCCGAGTTCCTTCGCCGCCAAGAACAATGGTGGGTATTCCGGATAGGGCGCTCCCTTCATGCCGAACGATCCGCCGACATCATTGGTGAAGACATGCATCTTCTCGCGTTCCACACCCATGACATTGGCAAGACCACCGGTCAGCCCAAACACCCCTTGGCTCGGTGCATGCAAAGTGTAGCGGTCTGTCGCCGGATCGAATTCGGCAATCGCCGCGCGCGGCTCCATCGCGGAGACATGAACTCGGTTGTTCCGCAGGCGTAATTTCGTCACGTGGTGGGCAGCCGCGATCGCCGCCTCCACCGCCGGGCAATCGCCATACTCCCAATCAAGACAGGTGTTCTTCGCAGCTTCATCGTGCAGCAAGGGCGCACTCTCTTCGGCGGCGGTGACACAATCGGTCACGCTCCCCAATTCCTCGACCTCAAGCTCGATCAGTTCCGAGGCATCTCGCGCTTGGCTTAATGTCTCGGCAACCACCATGGCCACGGCTTCGCCCATAAAGCGAATTCGATCGACAGCCAACGACGGGCGCGGCGGTTTGATCATCGGCGAGCCGTCCCGGTTTTTAACCGGCAAGGCGCAAGGAAGCGGTTTTACGCCTGCGCTTTCCAATTCGGCGGCCGTCATAATGGTCAGGACACCGGGCGCGTTTTTGGCCGCACTTACATCGAGACACGTGATTTTCGCGTGCGCATACGGCGACCGGAAGACATAGGCATAAGCCTGCCGATCCAAATTTATATCATCGGTAAACTTGCCCAGCCCCTGCAATAAACGGGGGTCTTCCGCGCGTGTGACGGATTGGCCGATAGCATATTTTTCAAACGAATCATCTAAAGCTGCAGACAAATTTTGTGCTCCTTGAGGGCAAGTGCCGATTCTTAGCGCTGAGTTTCACAAATTAGTCAATGACATACGATTTGCCACAGCTACATTCCAACTCCATTTAATTTACATCTACCTTATCAAGAGCTTTAGGATATGGCGATGGCTAGCAAACTCACACCGCAACAAATCGAAACCTACCGTCGGGAAGGCTATTGTTTCCCCGTCGATGGTATCAGCCGCGAGCATGCGGCGGCGGCGCGCGCTGATTTAGAAGCGTACGAGGTGAAGTTAGGCGCTCCATTAACGGCGGCCGGCCGCGAGGAACGCTACAAATTGCATGTCCGCTTGCCTTGGGCTTGCGACATCGCTCGCCATCCTGCCATTCTCGACGCAGTCGAAGATATCATCGGTCCCGATATCCTGGTTTGGACGAGTACGTTCTTCATAAAAGAGCCAGAAACATCAGCGATTACGATGTGGCATCAAGACGCCACTTATTTTGGATTGCGGCCGCATGACCACATCACTGCTTGGGTCGCGCTCAGCGATGCATCAGAATCATCTGGTTGCATGGAATTCGTGCCCGAAGACGGAGCCGCCCGGCTCTATCAGCACAAAGCCAACGCCGACCCGAACAGTATCAATGGCGGAGGACAAACCATTTCGGAACGGTTCGACAAAGGACACACCGTGCGCGGTCGACTGAAAATGGGTGAATTCTCATTGCATCACACGCTCTGCATTCACAGCTCACCTCCGAACGCTTCAAAAGACCGTCGGATCGGATACGGGATCAGCTACGTACCGGCGGCCGTTTGTCACATCGGCACCACGCCACAGCGCGCGATGTTGGTGCGCGGCGAGGACCGGTATGGTAACTTCGTCCATGAACCGTTTCCCACCGGTGACGATGAGCGGGATGCGCTAGAACTCGCAAAAAGCCGGTTGAGTTACAATTTCGGCTATGCTGAACAAATTGAATGGCATGCTCAGGGTCGGTGGGACAACTAGAGCATTTTCAGTCCAATATTAGTTAGCGCCGCACGGGCACGATTGCCGCGGTCATCCTCTTAACATGGGACAAACGAAGTATATCCGTCCCCTTTCGAGAATTTGCTGTTCGTCATAGTTTGATTCCGTTGCATAGAAACATAACGCTTCCAGCAACGACCGCATTTGTCTTGCGGTCTCGGATGGTTTCAGAGTGCCGGCCCCAACAGCTCCGATAAAGCGATCGACTTCCTCGACCACTTTCCTATCGTCGGCTCTTCTCATTAAAATTCCCTCCATACGCCCACCACCTGCATTCTGCGGAGCGGACTTATTATAGGGTCGCAGTCTAGGCACAAAGCCCCACAATCGGATGTGACTATTTTCACAGCCAATTAAGGCATTTTTTGCTTATATTTCGTATATAAGGCAAACCCACACTATTTATGGCCGGGATTAGCCTCCTTGAAATTATCAATCTGATCGGCGGAGGCTTCTGTTTGGTGCTTCGCCTTCCAATCGCTATAGGGCATGCCATAGACGATTTCGCGCGCCTCTTCATACTCAAGTTCGAGGCCCTTTTCTTTCGCGGCGGCCGTATACCATTTCGACAGGCAATTGCGGCAGAACCCCGAAAGATTCATCAAATCGATATTCTGAACATCGGTCCGGTCGCGCAAATGCGCCACCAAGGTGCGGAACGCCGCAGCCTCAAGCTCGGTCTGTGTCTTCTCGTCGATTTCCTTGGCCATCTTCATCCCCTATGTTCGGAAAAAGCCCCCGCTTTTCATTTGGGCATCTATATGCCGATTGGCAATGCTAGTATCCCTTCAACATATGATTTCCGTGCTCTGACCAATTTACCGAGGCTGGAGAAATGACTGTAGTCGCACCAAATTCTATAACTGGGCCATCCATCTGGTCGGCAGAAGAAATGAGCCACACAGACGATTGGATCGTGCATTTATCAGCGGAAGGCGTGACCGAAATCAAAGACGCTCTTGATGTAGTGAAGCGCAACCAAAAAACGGGATATGCGATTGAGCAAACAGATTTTCCGCTGCCGCATTTGTCTCGCAGCATCGATTCTTGGACCGATGAAATAGAAAATGGCCGTGGCTTTTTAGTCGTTCGCGGATTTCCGGTCGAAATGTCTGGTGAAGCTTCTCTTTACGACGCCTACTGGGGGCTCGGCCGATATTTGGGAGAAGCGATCATACAAAATTATGAAGGCCGCCGCATTAACGAGGTCCAGAGCCGAGGTCATAGTTATGACGCGGTCAATATTCGTGCCTACGCCACGTCGTCGCATTTGGGATTTCACAACGACCCTAGCGATCTGACATGTCTGCTCTGCGTCCGTCAGGCAAAATCCGGCGGCCTAAGCCGAATTGCCAGCGCTGCCGCGATTTACAACGATATCTTTGTAAATCATCCGGAATTCCTCGCCCCACTTTGTAGAGGCTTCCACCACGACGTGCGCGGAGAAGGTCCGACCGGAAAGTTTGACGAGGTCACGGATATTGCAATTCCGGTCTTCAGCTATTTCGCGGGAAAGCTGAGCTGTTGTCTCAACTCCAAGGCCATCGCCACGGCGCAGGAAAAAATAGGAGGAACATTATCATCATTGGAGAGAGAAGCCCTCGCCTATATCGAAGAGCGGGCAATGGCGCCGGATATTCGGTTCGAATTCATGCTAGAGCCGGGCGATATTCTGATGATGAATAACTATACGGTTTTGCACGCCCGGACCGCCTTCGAAGATTGGGAGACACCAGAACGCCAACGATTGCTTCTCAGATTATGGCTCAATCTTTATTCCGGCCGCCCTTTAGCGGAGAATTTCACGGGAAGATTCAATACGGGACATCGAGGTGGCGCGGTCATCCACAATCACACTGACGCAGACCTGCTGGCAGCAGAACAATAATCCGCTCAAGCGGGGACAGCAGGAATTCCGCTGGAAATCGTCGTCCGCTGCATGAGACGACGATGATTTTTCGCATCGTAAGGGGTCGCTCGGTGCAAGACGGCTTGGTTGTCCCACACCACCACATCATGGTCGTGCCAGTCGTGGCGGTAAATTTTATCGGGAGCGGCCACACGCGTGAGGAGATCGTCCAGTAGCACCCGGCCCTTCGCCTCCGGTCTGCCAATAACGGATTTCGCATGGGCGCCGATCATCAGCGAGCGCCGTCCGTTCCCCCCGTTAGTTCGCACCAAAGCATGCTGGACAGCCGGAAACATCGCGGCTTCGTCCTCAGACATAGTGAAGCCGACAGTCCCGCGCGAAAAAACGAAATCATGCTCGATCGTCAGGTCCTCGAACGTCGACTTCTCATCATCCGTCAGCTCATCATACGCGACACGGGTAGAGGCAAACTCAGTCGCACCACCGGCCGGCGGTATTTCTCGTGCCGAGAGGACAGAGCAAAGCGACGGCACCGCCTTAAACGTGCTATCCGAGTGCCACAGCATATTTGCTTTCTGATAGAACATCCGCCGATCATCTGCCGGAATCGCCTCGCCAGTCTTGATATCGAGGTTGGATTGACGCGCAAATGCAGTGCCTGACCCCGGATTGAGCGCCCGCGTCCCTTCCAGGATCCCGAACCGCTCGCTGAAGGCGATTTGTTGCGCGTCGTCCATCGGCTGGTTCGGAAAGACCAAGACCGAGTATTCATCAAACGCCGCTCTAATTTCGCCGAACCCCGTATCGCCAAGGTCACGGGTAATATCCACACCCGTGACCTCTGCACCGAAATGAGGGGTGAGTGGTTTGAGCGCTATTGCCATGCCGCCCTCCCTTACCCAGCCGCTTGCTGGTGCCGCGCGTCGATACCCTTGAGCATATTCAGCAATTGGATATCGGCGCCGAAGTTGGCCTTACACATAACTTTTTTGGCCCCACCGGAACGAATCGTATTCTTACCTACCCAACGAAAATAGGTTTTCTGATCAGGGGACATGTGCAGCTTTCTCTCGATAAAATGCGTTCGGCTGAAATGGTTACAGCATTAAAAGCCGAACCGGGGCAATCATTCAATTGGAGTTGATATAGGTCTGATTTAGAGATCATCACAATGAAATCTGATGTTCCATGACGAACCTGCGGCCAATCGCCTATTGGATTAACGTCTCCACCGCCAGCCAGTCGACAACCTTGGCGAGCGCCTCTCGCTCTTCAGCTCCATCCGATTTGGCTTTCTCGTAGATCGCGACTTGGTGATGGGCGCTCGTCCCGTTGGCAACGATGTCACGCGCGCGTTCCATTTCCGCCAAACAGCCGAGCATCTGCGCGTCATCGCGCACCAAATCAATAATCTCCTCCAGTAAATCCGCATAGGGCACGCGTTCGCCACGTCCGAAATCTACCAAACCGTCGTCATAGCCATAACGCTGTGCGAGCCAGCGGTTCTCGCGCATCAACATGTTCGAGTACACTCTCCACCGCTAATTTTCACGCCGAAGGCGTTTCAGCATGGCTAACAAGGATGCGTAAATCGCTGCGATCGTGATACCGTCTTCCATCCGCGTACAAATATCGGCGATCCGCATTTCCAAGGTCGGGCATTTTCCGTGCGGGCGCACATCCCACCAAATCTTTGACGAATCTTCCACCAATCCAGCGTCGACGAGCATGCGGACATGCCGCTCATATTCGCCGTAGCTGTCGAATTTCTCGGGCAAACCGGTGCCTGGCAATTCATCGAATACACTGATCCGATACGATTTCAGCCCCGTGTTTCGGCCCTGTCAGAATGGCGACGACGTCGTCAGAGCCAAGATATGTGGCAAAAAATAGGGGATCTGGTTCAGTAGATCAATCCGGTGTTCCGGATCCTCGACGCCCACATGCACGTGCATGCCGCAGATCATGAGCCGGTTGGCCAGCGCCTGCATGTCCTGCGCAAGAACATTATAGCGGTCTTTATCAGTGTGCCGTTGGATCGACCAATTAGCGAAAGGATGAGTCGACGCGGCGATAATTTTAATCCCGTGATTTTCGGCGACCTCCGACACGGTGCTTCGCAAAGTTGACAGCTGCGTTCTCGCTTCGTCGATGGAGTAACAGACTGCGGTCCCAGCCTCGATCTGAGCACGCAGAAATACCGGACGTACGCCGCCAATATCCGGGTCAATCGCCGCTTCGCAGTCTTTCAAAACATCATCCGACGGATCGGCGACGAGATCGCGGGTCTCCGGATCGATCAGAAGATATTCTTTCTCTATGCCAACGCTGAATTATTCTTGGGTTTCAGCCATCGCTCCGCTCCCCAACATACGGCACATGAATCTCGGGGCACTCCAATATCGGGCGCAGCACTTCCGCGACCTTATCTGCCCATGCATGCGCCTTTTCAATACTGTCTATTTCGTCCTGGCGAAACTCCAACAGGACATTGGGTAGGCTGGCGGGTAGGGCGTGCGTCTCTATGGTGTAACCGTATAGATCGAGGCCCGAATAGGGCTCGTTATCGCCAATCGTGATTCCGCCCCGCTCTTGTAGTCCTCGTAGCAAGGGGTCGGCGATCCGTCTGTCCCAACCGGACAGAACACCAAGCTGCCAGGGGCGGTTAACTCCGTTCATCTCGCCTGTATAGCTGTGGATCGACAACACGACCGGGCAGCGCTTACCATCCCGGCGCTCGGCAATGGCCGCCGCGATAGCACCATGATAGGGCCAGAAGAACGCGTTGGCGCGCGCATCCAGTTCGTTCGACGTTAATCGACGGTTTCCCGGTATGACTGTCCCGTCGCTGATCACACGGACCGATGTATGGTCATCGAGCGGGCGATTATAGTCGATCACCAATCGGCTATAACCAGCCAGAATAGCAGGGGCGTCGAAAGTCTGCGCCAGCCGCCGTGCCACATCTGCCGCGCCGATATCGACCGCGATATGGCGATCGAATTCCGATGGATCCAAACCCAAAGTGCCAAGTGATTTCGGCACAACGTTGGACGCATGATCGCTACAAATCACGATCTGCGTCTTCCCCGCCGGATTCACCAGTTCAAACGGCTGCGGATCTTCCGCCCCGATCAACTCTATACCCGCCGCACCGAATGTTTCGTTTTCCAACATCGCGCGCACTGTAACCGAATTCACCTTACGGGAAACATACGTCCATTGCGCCGCTTGCTACAGCGCGTTACACCGCTTCGCTGCCCTATTGAGGTAACCAACGTGCGAGATAAAGATCACCTCCCGTGAGCGAAGATAAGAAAAATTTCAGTTTTGCCTATTTGGTTTGGGGTCTTGGCGCCTTTGGGTTCTTTTATGCCTGGTTCCAGCGCGTCATTCCCAGCGTCATGGTTGACCACCTGATGGCGGAATTTGCCGTCAGCGGCGTCGCCTTAGGCACGCTGTCTTCGTTATATTTCTACGTCTATGCCGCGATGCAACTCCCTGTCGGCGCACTGATCGACCGATGGGGACCTGGTGTTCCCTACGCCTCCGCTTTGATCTTGGCGGCGGCGGGTAGTGCGCTCTTCGCGACAACCAGCACGATCGAAATGGCTTATATCGGGCGCATCCTGATTGGTGCCGGTTCCGCCTTTGCCTGGGTCGCCGTGCTCAAGATCACCGCGCTGCATTTTTCACCATCGCGCTTCGCTATGCTATCCGGGGCCGGTATGTTTTTCGGGATGTTCGGTGGATTTTCCGGCCAAGTCCTGGGCGGAACCTTGGTCGATGCCGTTGGATGGCGAATGACTATGTGGGGACTCGCCGTCACGGGAATTGTCCTCTCGATTGCCGTCTTCACCCTTGTCGGACGCCAGAAAACAGAGGGGACCACAAATACCGGTACATTGACCATGAAGGAGATCTTGATCACCTTCACTTCGGCCCTTCGCCAGCCGCAAGTTTGGCTCGTCGGTTGTGGCGGCGCTATCGCGGCGGCCCCGGTATTTATTTTCGGCGCACTTTGGGGCGTGCCCTTCCTGATGCAAATACATGGGCTACCACGCCCGCTGGCCGCATCGCTCACCGCGACGATGCTCATCGGCTGGGGCTTGGGCGCATTCTTCAGTGGGTGGCTTTCCGACAAAATGGGTCAACGCCGCAAACCCCTTATTGTCGGCATTGTTGTCGCGATGGCGAGCTTGCCGGCGGCGATCTATTTACCGGACCTTCCAACAATAGCGATTGCGGCCTTAATGTTTATCGGCGGTCTCGGCTCAGGGGTCATAATTTTGATCTTCGCCATATCCGGCGACCTAGCACCGGACACTGCGCGCGGTTCGACCTTTGCCTTTGCCAATATGTTGATGATTCTCTCAGGCGCTATATTCCAACCCGTCACCGGCTTGCTGCTGGACCTCAATTGGAACGGCGTCACGGAGAACAGCGCGCGGTTATACGATTTATATGCCTATCAAATCGCCTTCTTACTGATCCCCATTACCTCTATCGTGGGTATGCTGATGATTTTGTTGTCCCGCAACACAGAAAAAGACACTAGGCGGCCCACTTAGCTAAAACTGTCATTCAATCGAGCGAGTAGTCATTATGCCAAGTACCGAAACCCGCCGGGTTGTCGCCTCGAAAAGTACCAACGAAATCGTCACAATTATGGCAGGCAAGCCTCGCACGCCATTTTCCAACGAAGCGCTCGTTCGGGTTACTGCTATTTCATTGAACCGGGGTGAATTGGGCCGCGCACAAAGAACCGCCGACGGCACGCTTCAAATCGGCTGGGATTTCGTCGGCACGGTCGACACGCCCGCCGCTGACGGAACCGGCCCGGTCGCGGGAATTCGGGTTGTTGGCTTTTCCACGCGCATGGAAGGATGGGCGGAATTGGTCGCCGTTCCCACATCTTATATCGCGCCCATTCCAGACGGTGTCTCCGATGCACAGGCCGCCACATTGCCAGTTGCCGGTCTGACTGCGCTTCATTCGGTCGACGCGGCGACCAGCCTACTCGGTCGCCACGCGCTGATTACCGGCGCCACTGGCGGTGTCGGCATGTTCGCGGTCCAATTGGCGGCGCTCGCCGGCGCTACGGCCTTCGCTCAAATTCGCCGCGCGGAACAAAAACCCTTTATTGAATCTCTTGGCGAGCATCCGATGATCGTGACTGTGGATGGCCGCGAATTCAGCAAGCACGAAGGGTTTCGCCTAATCATCGATGGCGTCAGCGGCGCGATCCTGGCAAACGCGATCCCGGCCCTGGCACCGGACGGTATTTGCGTTTGCTACGGGGTCACGGACACACCGGAAATACCCGTTGATATCGGCCAATTCATGCGGATCGGCCTGGCGCAAATGATGGGGTTTCATCTCTATGCGAAAAGCGAATCCTCGCCTCCAAGCGAAAACTTGCCACGCTTACTTTCGCTTGTCGCGGACGGGAGGCTCAACTGCGCCATAGAACGCGAGGCATCCTGGACCGAGATCAACCGTGTCGCCCAAGACCTGATCGACCGAAAATTCCTCGGTAAAGCCGTCCTTCACATCGATTGACGCCAGATCGTTAGTCCCCGACGCCCCAGGCCTTGTCGGCGTATTGGGTCGTGACGATGTCGAAGACGACGCCATTCGGGTCACGAAACTTAATCTCCGAGGCACCATCCGGCGTGTTCGGCAGTTGCATGTGATAGCGCCCGCCATTGTCCTTAATGGTATCTTGCATGGCATCGATATCTTCGACGACAAAACCCATATGGTGGAGGCCGTGAAAGTCCTTACCGCGTTCATCTCCAGCCTGCTCATCCGACTGGAACTTCAAAATCGCCAGGCTGACGACACCGTCAGTCAATAAAATCGCGATGTCGGAGACCTGCGAGCGCGTCATCCCAAAGGTCTTCTCGTAAAAGCTTGCCGCCTCTTCCAAATCAGGAACGGTCACGGCGATATGCCGGAGTTTAGACATGGTTTTCTCCCAAAGAATTTTTCATCTAATTAAATTGATGCTGAGGCTTCGCCGGGCATTCTGTCAAGCGGCAGGCAACGCGGCTTCGAGAGGAACCCTAAAGCGTTTCGCCACGCACTAAACGCGGTAAATCACCGACCACCCCCATCGCATGGCGCATAAAGACCCGCTTTAACGGTGGAATCGCGTCGACACCCGCAAGGCCCAAGTCGCGGGCAGCCCGTATAGGCGCGACATCGTTTGAGAACAGACGGTTCAAAACATCGGTCACCGCAACCAAGGTCGTGTTATCGACCCGTCGCCAAGCCTCATAGCGGTCCAACACCGTGGCGTCCGCTGGCTCCAACCCCAACCGCACCGCATCGACCACAGCTTCGGCCAAAGCGGCGACGTCGCGAATTCCGAGGTTGAGTCCTTGTCCAGCGATCGGATGAATGGCGTGGGCGGCCTCGCTGATGAGCGCCAATCGCCGGTCCGTATAGCGATCCGCATGCATCAATCCCAAAGGATAAGCGAAACGAGGCCCTACCAAATCGAGAGCGCCCAACCAATCGCCAAAACGTCGCTGCACTTCGCCAAGGAACCCCGCATCGTCTAGATCGAGAAATGCCGGTGCCAGGTCCGCGCGCTCGGTCCATACGATGTTCGTGCGCTGTCCAGTCATAGGCAGCATGGCAAAGGGACCACTCGGCAAGAACAATTCGACGGCGACACCAGCATGCGCCCGCTCATGCGACACCGTGCAGACAATGGCGGTCTGATCATAGCGGAATTCACGTGCTCCGATACCGGCGGATTTCCGAAGTGGCGAATTTCGCCCATCCGCACCAACGACGAGCGACGTCTGCAGGACACGCCCGTCTTCAAGCATGACGTCAGCACCGTCCGCATGACGTTCGACGGTCTCAACCGAGGCCGGAGCGATGATCGTCAAATTCCTGAGTTGGCCCCCGAGATGGGATAATCCATCCCGAATAACCCGGTTCTCGATAATGTAGCCAAAGGGATCGTCGCCGACCTCGGTATGGTCGTAATGCAAGAACAGTGGTGAGACGCCGCGCGAGGGATGGCCATCCGCCACGCGGATATCGAGAATTGGCTCGGTTTCATCCGCGATCAGCGGCCACAGGCCGATTCCTTTCAGAACTTGGGCCGAGCCGTGGGCGATCGATGTCGTCCGGCCATCGAAGTCCAATGTGTTCATTGTGACGGGATCCATCCGTTCAATAACCGCCGTCGCGATGCCGCACCCCGCAAGGCCGCACCCCAGCGTCATACCCGCCATGCCGCCGCCTACGATGACGACTTCGAATCTTTTAGACATCTTGTTGTCCACGTTTTTATCCTTACACGCAGCTTCATATCTCAATCAAATGATGTCCAGCATAAGAGGCTGCCTAAATTTTAATCGACATATTTAAGGTGTCTATTTTTTCATCATATTTGGGCCTGTTCTCCGCCCTGTTGAACTGCGAAAAATAGTTAACTTATTGAAATTATTCAATTAATTTAACACTCAAACAAACGGCACGATTCTTGGTTCTAAGCGTCCTGCGACAGCGCTGCGTATACCGCGTGGCGGAAGTGCGAACAAACCGCGGAGGGACGCACGAATGAAGATGATCATGGCTGTAATTAAGCCATTCAAGCTGGACGAGGTACGCGAAGCGCTGACCGAGCTCGGCATCGAGGGAATGACCGTCAGCGAAGTAAAAGGCTTCGGGCGACAAAAGGGTCAAACCGAAGTCTATCGAGGCGCGGAATACGCGGTCAGCTTTCTGCCCAAAGTGAAAATCGATTTGGCGGTAAACGACGATCTCGTTGAACGCGCCGTGGAAACCATCGAACGCGCGGCGAAAACCGAACGCATCGGAGATGGCAAAATTTTCGTGCTCGACCTCGCCAAGGCGGTTCGCATCCGCACCGGCGAAGCGGACGGCGAAGCGCTCTAAAAGGAACATATCAATGCCCCACCTTCACAAAAAACTACTGCTCGGCAATCTCGCCGCAATCCTTACGACAATTTCCGTTCCGGCCCTCGCCCAGAACGCCAAACTCGACAGTGGCGATACGGCCTGGATGCTCACATCGACCGCGATCGTATTAATGATGACGATTCCCGGTCTCGCCCTTTTCTATGGTGGCATGGTGCGGAAGAAGAACGTCCTCTCCATCATGGCTCAGAGTTTTGCGATCTGCTGTCTGGTTAGCGTGATCTGGATGGTCATCGGCTACAGTCTCGCCTTCTCCGAGGGCAATGCCTTCGTTGGTGGCCTATCGAATATGTTCGTCTCGGGCATGACCGTCGGACAAGTGAACGGGACGATTCCCGAATCCGTGTTCTTCGTTTTTCAAATGACATTCGCGATCATCACGCCGGCACTGATCACAGGCGCTTTCGCGGACCGGATGAAATTTTCGGCGATGCTGTTGTTCGTCGCGATTTGGTCAGTCGTCGTCTACTCGCCGATCACCCATTGGGTTTGGGGCCCGGGCGGCTTTCTCGGCAATGACGGCGTCCTCGATTTTGCGGGCGGCACCGTTGTCCACATCAACTCTGGCATTGCCGGTCTCGTCGCGTGCCTGGTCATCGGAAAGCGGACGAACTACGGCCAGGAAAACATGGCGCCGCACAATCTGACGCTCACTCTAATTGGGGCCTCCATGTTATGGATCGGCTGGTTTGGCTTCAACGCTGGGTCGGCGGTCGCGGCCAACGGTTCCGCCGGCATGGCGATGGCCGTGACGCAAATAGCCGCCGCCGGTGCTGCGTTGGCTTGGATGATTTGCGAATGGTTCGAATTGAAGAAACCGAGTGTTCTTGGTCTCGTCTCAGGCGCCGTCGCTGGTCTCGTCGCGATCACGCCGGCGGCGGGTTTCGTTGATCCCGCCGGTGCATTGGCCATCGGCGCGATCGCCGGCATCGTCTGCTGGTTCGTCTCGACCAAGATCAAGCACAAGCTCGGCTATGACGACTCGCTGGATGTCTTCGGCATTCATGGTGTGGGCGGTATCGTCGGTGCGCTGCTGACCGGCGTCTTCGCCATCGAAGCCATTGGCGGCACATCCGGCCTGATCGAAGGCAATGCAGGCCAGGTCGCGACGCAGGCCTGGGGAATCCTCGCGACCATCGTCTATTGCGCGGCCGCTACTTACGTCATCCTGAAAATCGTCGATATGATCGTCGGTCTGCGCGTCTCCGAAGATGCAGAGCGCGACGGCCTCGACTTCGACCTCCATGGCGAAACCGTCCACTAATACCCATCGCCAAAAGCGAAAACTCGGGGGAGCTCCGGCTCCCCCTTTTATACGCCTCTGTCTCTATAAGGCTACATCCACGAAATAACTTTGCGGGCGAAATCTTCGATCAGGCGGTATTGTTGATCCAGGGTTGGGATAAAATTGATCCCATCTAAACCCTGGCGCTCATACTCTCTCAACTGTTCGACGATTTCTTCGGGCTGCCCCGCCACGCTAAAGGTACGTATCATTTCCGGCGTGATGAACCGAGCCTCTTCGGGGTCGAGATAGCTGTAATGGCTCTTGTGCATCTCCTGATGCTGTCGCGCTCCATCACGTTCTTCCAAGAAGGCCAGATAGTTCTTCCAGATCGGCTTTACGTAATCCGGTGGATCCTCGCCGGTCTCCTTCCAGCGTTCGACCAGATAGTGCACATTCACCATGATACCGGAGCCAATTTCGGCAATCGCCCGCTCTGACTCGAGGGTCTCACCCGGCTCCAACATCAAGAGATTCACCAAGGCGTAGGTCTTGAAATCGTCCAGCGAACGGCCCGCCCGTTCGGCCCCTCGGCGGACATTCGCAAGCGCTTGCGTGATGGAGCCGCCACGCGGAATCCCGGTAATCAATCCATCGCCAAGCTCACCGGCCAGCGCCTGTGCGCGCGGCCCGAAGCCACCTACGTGAACCGGGATCGGGTCCGTCACGTTGATGTAGCCGAAATCCTGATTGGCAAATGTGATCGGGTGGGTCACGCCGTCGAGTGTGAACTCAACTTCTTCGCCACGTAACAAAGCGCTCACAACCCTGATGTATTCCTTGAACTCCGCCACCTTCGCCGGCGGATGTCCCAACATCCGCATCGCGGTATTGCCGGTGCCGAGCCCCATAAAACAACGCCCCGGCGCCAGACGATTGATCGTGGCGATACCATTTGCCGCCACTGGCGCCAGACGTAATCCCGGCACCGCGACGCCGGTGCCAAGCTGCAAGCGCTGGGTCTGTTGCGCCACCAAGGTCATCACCGACCAAACGTTGGAGCGGATCATCGGGCTGTCCGTCATCCAGCAAAAATTGTAGCCGAGATTTTCCGCATGAACGGCGACGCCGACTTCGTCGATCTTGTTACAACTGATGCCGAATTCCATACGCCGCCCTCTCGTGATTTATTCCGCCGCCTCGAACTCGCGCAATTCGCGGTCAAGGCGTACACCCGCATGCGCGCGCGGCCGCGCCAGAGGCGCCAATAGACTGTAGATGACCGGAATGAGAATCAACGTGAAGACCGTTGATATGCCGAGGCCGCCAAAGACAACCCACCCGATGGCGCCCCGGGCTTCCGCACCCGCACCACTCCCCAAGATCAACGGTAACGCGCCCAAAACAGTGGAGAGCATGGTCATCATTACCGGGCGCAATCGCGTCATCGCCGCCTCATGGACCGCCTCCAGGACGGAATGCCCCCGGTCGCGGAGTTGGTCCGCGAACTCCACGACTAGAATGCCGTTTTTGGCCATTAAACCCACCAGCATCACGAGGCCGATTTGGCTGTAAATATTGATCGAGGTGCCGGTCACCTTCAGGGAAAAGACTGCCGCCGCTAGACCGAAGGGAACGGTCAGAATGATGACCAGGGCGCTTAACAAGCTTTCGAACTGTGCCGCCAAGACAAGCAAGACAACGAGGACCGCGATCGCGAAGGTAATCGCGACTTCGTTGGAGGTATCCTTCAAAGTTGCGGCTTCGTTGATGAAATGCAGGCCGATACCCGGCGGCAGGCTTTCATCGGCCAAAACCTCGATACGCTCGACCGCCTTATGCATCGCGTAGCCGGGTGGCAAGGACGCCTCCATCTCAATGGCACGTTTCTGAGCCGAGCGGTCCAACTCCGCCGCCACACCTTCTTCCGTGAGGGTGACGAACGCGGAAAGCGGTACGAGTTTCCCACCGGTCGAACGCACAAACAGGTTTTTCAAGTCGCTCGGATCGTCGATGGCGCCCGCCGCAGATTCAAGCATTACAGGGACAGACCTGTCCTCCACGTTCAGCTCCGCGACCTCGAACCCATCGACCATCGCCCGCAATGTATCGACGATCCCTTCGAGGGGAATACCGAGGTCTTCCGCCCGCCGCCTGTCGACGGTCAGGGAAAGCTGCGGTTGGGTTTGCTGGAACTCGATCTCCAAGTCTTCCAGCTCCGGCGCCTTCGTTCGCAAGACGTCGAGGAATCCATCCGCCGCCGCTGCTATATCCTTGTAATTGGAGCCGGTCAGAGTAAATTCGACCCGACCGCCGGCACGGCGCAAATTCAAGCTGTTCGGCGTGCGTACCCGAGCCGTGGCACCTGGAATCGCCTTAAGCGGCCCGCGCAGGGATTTCGCGATTTCTTGCTGGCTACGACTACGCTCTGACCACGGCGCCAACGGTGCGATGATATAATTTCGGTTCAGATCCCACCGGCCCACTATCGAGAGAATATTCGTCACTTCACCGCTCTCACGCAGGGGCTCCAACAATGCTTCGGCACGAGCTGATTGCCGATCCATATAATCGAGCCCAACACCGTCCGGGCCCTGCATCATTACGATGATCGCACCCCGGTCCTCGCGAGGTAGTAACTCGCGGTCAATGCTCGGAAACACAATCAAGGCGGTGGACGCAAGCACAACGGCACACCCAATGACTAGTATCCTGGCCCTTAGCGTGAAATCGAGAAGTCGGCGATAGATTGACACGATCCAATCACCGGCACGGTCGATCACACCACCACCCCGTTTGCCACTTCCAGCTGGCAATCGCGACGCCAACATCGGGCACAGAGAGAGTGCGACAAAGGAAGAAATCGCAACGGCAATGGCCAAAACGAAGCCGAACTCAGTGAATAACTTCCCAGCCGTGCTTGGCAAAAACGCAATCGGAAGAAATACCGAAATTAGCGTCGCGGTCGTCGCGAGCACCGCGAAAAACACCTGCCGCGTGCCGATCACGGACGCCGCGAACGGTTTCATCCTGAGGTTCCGTTGGCGTTGGATATTCTCC
>CAXAGK010000002.1:0-28630 GCA_963968305.1 uncultured Rickettsiales bacterium
CGGAGGATGCCGGGTTCGATATGGTCTGCACGATGGAGAACCGGCACGATCCGTTTCTCTCGCTCGGTGTCGCCGCCGTGACAACCGAGAAGATCATGCTGGGGACGGCAATCGCCATCGCGTTTCCGCGCAGTCCCATGGTCGTCGCCAATGCGTGCTGGGATTTGCAGGTCGCGAGCAAGGGACGGTTTGTCCTGGGATTGGGTCCGCAAATTCGGCCTCACAATGAAAAACGCTTCTCCGTGCCGTGGTCGCCTCCGGTGCCGCGCTTGCGGGAATATGTGAATGCTTTGCGGGCCATTTGGCGCTGCTGGGAGACGGGAGAGAAACTCGATTTCCGGGGCGAGCATTACACTTTCACACTGATGATCCCGAATTTCGTGCCGCCGTCCACAGGTCAAGCACCGGTGCCGGTGACCATCGCGGCGGTCGGCGATCACTCGCTGCGCCTCTCGGGAGAAGCCTGCGATGGCGTGCGCTTACATCCGTTTTGCACCCGCTCCTATCTCGAGGACGTGGTGATGAAGCGGGTCGAGGAGGGCATGGCGAAGACCGGCCGCACCCGCGAGAAATTCGAAGTGACCGGCGGCGGTTTCGTCGCCACCGGGGAGAATGACGAGGAAGTCGACAAGGTCGCCGAATGGGTTCGTTACCGGATTGCCTTCTACGGATCGACGCCGAGCTATTGGCCCGTCTTCGAACATCACGGCCACGGCGACCTCGGGCGCAAACTCAACCAGATGACGAAGGACGGAAAGTGGGATCAGATCTCCGCAGAAATTCCCGATGACCTCCTCCACGAATTCGCAGCAATTGCGCGCTTCGATCAGCTAGCGGGGGCGGTTGAAAAACGCTTCGGAGGTGCGGCGGATGCCATTTATGCCAGTACCTCGCAGGATATCCGCCCGCAGATCCCGGCCGACGTCCTACAAGATATCGCGCGTGTGCCGACGGCGTTTCAGGGTTTTTCGACTGACTGGTAGCATGCCCACATATGACGTTTGGAATAAGGGGTTGATCGATGCGCTTTGGTATTATTAGTGCCGGTATGATTGCCGAATTCCACGCAAAGGCCATCGCGGCCATCAGCGGTGCCTCTCTGGAAGCGATCTACTTAATTCAAACGTGCCCTTGGCGCAGTAGATGGGCCGCACCGGCTCTATCGTTGATCGAGGGGCTTTCGCCGAAAATGCGCTCCTTGGATTGCGCATATAGCTCGCGGTTCGCACCTAAGGGCGCCAATTGGCGCGCTCTGTCTATCGCCATGCTAAGCAGATTGTCAGCAGCGGCGACGTCTTGCACGAAGCCAGCGGTCTTCGCTTCGGGACCGCTCCAGCGACGGGCCAATTGCACCGTGTCGAAAAACGCGCTGCCGGACAATTTGTGCCGGAACAATGCCAGCTCCGCATCTGGGATGGCGAACCCGATCTGAATTTCGTTGGCACAGAGATAGCCGCGATCTTCTCGCATGAGCCGCATATCATGGCACAACGCCGCCATGAAGCCGGCACCAAACCCGTGACCATTGACGGCGCAAATGGTGGGGATTGGAAAGGTGATCAATTTTCCCATTAGGGCGAAGAATTCATCGCCGAAGGCCGATTTGTCGCCGCCGTCACCGTCGCCGTCGTCGCGCCGCCAGTCGATATCCAACCCGTTGGAAAAGAACTTTGGATCGCTGGAAGCGGTGATCATTGCCGCCGGACCGTCGGAGGCCAGAACCTCGTCCAGTTTCGCGTCGAACGCGCGGACAAAGTTTGTGTTCCACCGGTTCTCGCCCGCATCCATTGTCAGGGTGAATACATCGCCGTCACGTTCAAGATTGATCATTTTCACCTCGCATTTCGTGTCTGCCCATAACTAACCGAACCAGTGGGCGAAGGCCAAGCGGCAATACACGTCGAGCGCGCCCTCACCAACAAGACATTGGTTACTCTTTTGTATCGGCGGCGATAGTTAGCTATTTTCTGAGGGCAATTTAGGCGGAATTTAGATCGATTGACGCAAAGCAGTTACATAACTCCTCAATCGTTATCGACGTCACCTGCCCGTTGGCGAAGGATCCTAAATATATTGAATGGTGGCGTGAAGGTGGGGCTACGGCGATTGCACCGACGATCACCAGAATGGCGGGTAATGCGCGAAGCGGCTTTGCGTTGATCGGTGGCTGGCACCGCTACATTCGCGAACGTGACGATGCACTGCTTGTATTGAGCGCCGCCGATATCGAGCGCGCCAAGTCCGAGAATAAGATCGGTCTGATCCTGCACTGCCAAGGCACGGCGATCATTGAAGATGAATTAGATTTGTTGGACGCCTATCACGCGGCCGGACTGCGCGTGGTGCAGCTTTGCTACAATCGAAAGAATCTGATTGGCGATGGCGCGGGCGAGCGCACGGATTCAGGGCTTAGTTATTTTGGGCTCAGGGTGATTGAACGGTTGAACGCGCTCAACATATTGGTGGATTGCGCCCATACCGGCCACCGCACGTCGATGGATGCAATCGGAGCCTCCTCTGCACCGGTAATTATCTCCCATGCGAACGCATATGCGGTTTAGGACAACGCGCGGAATATCTCTGATGAGTTGATCAAGGCAATCGCCGCGAATGGTGGCGTGGTCGGGACCGTGGGCTTCCCGGTTTTTCTGACTTGGGAAGGGCAGCCAACTTTGGATCAGTTGATCGATGACATTTCTTATAAAGCCGATTTGGTGGGTATTGATTACGTCGGTATCGGTATTAGTTACTACCTGGGCCAGCATCCGGTGGAGGACGATGCGGCGGCAATGGCCCGTTACGATCAATTGGTTGCCGCCGGGCATTGGCGGCCTGCTGAATACCCGCCGCCGCCTCATAAATTCCCGTCAGGCATCGAAACACCCAAGACCTTGCACCGCCTGACCGAGGCATTGCTGTCGCGCGCATTTTTGGAAGAAGAGATTCGGAAAATTCTCGACCTCAATTGGATGCGTGTTTATTGGGCCGTATGGGGTGGATGATCGAACGTCTGCTTAAATTTTATGGAATTCTGCCGGAGCCCTCTGGTGGCCCGACACCGGTCCCGCACTAACTATTGAACGGACCCCCATGCGACGCCGTCCAGGTCGAAAATCATGCTCGCAAGGTAATGGGATGACCGTCAAAGAGCCGACAGGAGAGTAAAATGTTTGAGATAAACCCCCTTTCGGATGCGCTTGGCGCTGAAATTGTCGGTTTGGATTTGTCGGAGCCGCTCGACGATGAAAGCTTCGCGCGCGTCCATCAAGCGCACCTGGACTTTCAGGTGATCGTGTTCCGCGATCAGCACATTACCCCCGAACAGCATATCGCCTTTAGCCGCCGTTTCGGTGACCTTTCGGGGCATGTCTACGATCAATTCCTTTTGCCGGGCTATCCCGAGATCCTCAAAGTTTCCAACAAGAAGAAAGCCGATGGTGATTTCGCCGGATTGGCCTCTGCTGGGCGGCGTTGGCATTCCGACCTTTCCTATTCCGCAACCCCGAGTCTCGGCTCGTTGCTCTATGCGCTTGAAATTCCACCGAGCGGCGGCGACACGCTGTTCAACAATATGTACCGCGCCTATGAGGCGCTTCCCGAAGTGACCAAGACACGGATCGCGAACCTCAGAGCTGAGTTCTTGATCGGCAGCGCGCGGAAATACTACACAGAGAATGAACGCCCGGCGTTGACCGCGGAGCAAATGGCCCAAGTACCTTCCGTCGATCACCCGGTTGTCCGTACTCATCCCGAGACCGGCCGCAAGGCGCTCTATGTGAATCACGCGCACACGGTTTGCATTCTGGGCATGAGCGAAGCCGAGAGTGAGGAACTGTTGGCGGAGCTAACCGAACACAGTGTGCAACCGGAGTTCGTCTACCGCCATAAGTGGCGCCTGCATGATCTCGTCTTTTGGGATAATCGCTGCGGTATGCATATTGCCGAGCCGCCGCCGCCGGATTCCAATCGCCACATGCATCGCACCACGGTCGTCGGCGACACGCCGTATTAACTGGCAGTGTCGATCTAGTTCCAACTCGCCTCCAATGCTTTGATAAACGCCGGGTTCATAACCCTCGCGGAAAAGGTCCGATCTTTCATGATACGCCGTGAAGACAGTATTGAAGTTCCATATGGCTGGGTGATCATGATTGCGTCGCTTCTTTTACACAGTATTGCGCTGGGGGCGCCCAACGTCTTGTTCGTCGCGTTCAAGCCGATTGCGGCGGACCTTGGGTCTTTGCGGACGGTACCATCTTTCGCTTATTCCCTGCTGATGATCGAGTTGGGGGTAGGTGGCATCGCCATGAGCTTGTGGATGGATAAGCGCGGGGTCATTCAACCGGTTCTGTTTGGGGCCGTCATGATTGGTCTCGGTGCGATCGTCGCAAGCCAGTCGGAAACCCGTTGGGGGCTTTATGTCGCGAACGGTGTGTTGATCGGCCTCCTCGGATCGTCCGCGATGATCGCTCCACTTGTCACCAACGCGACACGTTGGTTCGACCGTCGGCGCGGGCTCGCGGTCGCGATCATTGCATCGGGACAAGGTGCGTCAGGGGCTATCTGGCCGCGGGTCTTACGCTTTCTCAACGATTCTGTCGGCTGGCGCGAGACTTACTTTTATTTTGGTGTCTTCGCCCTCGCGGTGATGTTTCCGCTCGCCCTGACTTTGCGGCATTAGCGGCCCCGTTTCTCGGTGAGGCGATTGGTTGGCGCCGTTGGAGCGCGGTCCTCGTTGGGTTTTCAGGCGTCCTCGTCATCGTGCAGCCGTTCGATGACTCCATGAATATCTATGTCTTGCTACCTTTGGGCGCGACCTTCACGAGCGTCTGCCAAGAAATTGTGACGCGCCGAATGAGCGATACCGAATCGGCGTTATCGGTTCTCCTATGTTCGACGGTTCTCGTCATGTTAGTGGCCGCTTGTTTTGGGTTCACCGGTAATTGGCGTCTGCCAACACCGATGGATTTCGGCCTGCTGGTGCTCACCGGACTGTTATCGGGGGCTGCGTATTATTTGTTGATCGAAACATTTGTTTTGGCGGAATCGGCCATTGTGGCTCCGTTCCGATATTCGGCGTTGATCTGGGGTCTACTGATCGGCTTCCTTGTTTGGGATCACTTGCCGACCGGGCTGGATTGGTTCGGCATCTGTCTGATTGTCGGTGGCGGAATCTACATTATTCGCCGCGAATCCAGCCAACGAAAAGCTAAGTAGCGGCCTCTGCCTGCGACGAAACACCAGCGTGACTTATCGTTGTCGTTGTCCTAAATCCATGTTGTATGCAGGCAACGAGCGGTCGGCGCGAACACGATGGATAGTGTATTGGAAGGCTCAGGGGCTGACGGGTTAGCGGCGCTAGACAGACAGGTCCAAGGCGATCTCACTGCCCTTTGTTATCCTGCGAAGAAATGGATCTCGGAAACACGCGGCCCCAACGGCGACGCGGTTCTGGACGCGGTCATTATCGGGGCCGGGATGTGTGGGCTTTCCGCATGTTTTGCAATGCTGCGCGCCGGTATCAGCAATGTGCGGATACTCGACCGGGCCGTGGGCGGGCGTGAAGGCCCGTGGGTGACTTACGCCCGGATGGAGACATTGCGGTCGCCAAAGCAGCTCCTCGGGCCTGCTTCGGGTATTCCCTCGCTAACGTTTCGTGCGTGGTACACGGCGCTGCACGGCGTGGCTGCTTGGGATTGCCTCGATAAGATTCCGCGAACGGTCTGGATGGATTATCTGATCTGGTTCCGCCATACGCTCTCGCTGCCGGTGGAAAACGAAGTCGCGGTTGATCGGGTGGCACCCGATGGCGATCTATTGAAACTTTCCCTTAACGGCGCCAATGAAGATGAAATTTGGACACGCCGCGTTGTCTTGGCGACGGGTCGCGAAGGTTTGGGCGCGGCGAGCATTCCGGACTTCATAAATACCGTGCCGAAGGAGCGCTGGGCGCATTCCTCCGACGATATAGATTTTGCCGCCAAAAAAGGAAAACGCGTGGTCGTGATCGGCGGCGGTGCCTCGGCGGTAGAGAATGCGGCCGAGGCGTTGGAGGCCGGTGCGGCGGAAGTACGCCTTCTGGTGCGCCGGGAGGCGATGCCGCAAATCAACAAGATGATGGGCATTGGTTCCTTCGGTCTCGTCGCCGGATTTTCTATGCTCTCGGATGACTGGCGATGGCGCTATCTTCATTACAACGCGGTGGCGCAAACCCCGGCGCCGCGCGGCTCGACTTTGCGGGTGAGCCGCCATCCAAATGCTTATTTTCACTTCGGTGTGACGATCTCCCGGATTGAACCCCAAGCGGATTGCTTGGCGATATCGACGACTGAAGGCCACACGCTGGAAACAGACTTCATCATTCTTGGCACCGGTTTCGACACCGACCCGATGAAGCAGCCGGTCATGGATGGCTACGCGGACAACATCTTGCAATGGCGGGATTGCTACACGCCACCGCCGGGTCTGGAGAATGAAGGCTTGGCGCTGTTCCCCTACCTCAACCGGGATTTTTCGTTCAAGGAGCGTGACGTCGGCAAGACGCCTTGGCTTGAGCGAATCCACTGTTTCAACTACGGCTCCAAGATGAGCCTTGGCAATATCAGCGGCGATATTCCGGCGGTGAGCGAAGGTGCTGCCTGGCTAGTACGCGAAATGGCCGCCGGTTTCTACACCGAGGACATTGAGCGGCACTGGCAGTTCCTGCAAGATTACGACACGCCGGAACTGCAAGGCGACGAATGGACGCCGAGTGATCTGCCCAACCCCTAACCCGACCCCAATAATGGATCTGCAAACATGAGCGATATTTTCGAGACCGCTGCCGTCCGGGCGAGCGGATTAAAAGCGGACCATCCGTTGGCCGCCGCCCTTTCGGGTCGCGACGATATCCTGAGCATGACCCAGCAGGCGCACGACGCCGCGTTGACGCCGGATGAGCCTGGCGGATTGTCACACGGCGAGCGTGCGGCGCTCTGCTGTAGGATGGCGCGATTGAACCGGGAAGAGGGATTGGCGGCGCATTTCTTGACGTTGATGGCAGGTGCGCCGACGGTTATCGCGCAGCTAGCCGATCCGGGTTTCGACGGCGAAGATGACGCCCGTCTTGGCGCCATCCTCCGCCATACCGATCTGGTGACGACCGATGCCAAGGGTGTCGTGGCGGGCGATATAGCAGCACTGAAAGATGCCGGTGTCTCCGAAGATGATATCGTTCGGTTGTCGGAATTGGTCGCCTTCATCAGTTACCAAATACGCCTGACTATTGGGTTGCGCCTGATGGGAGAGACGCTATGAGCGATATCCTCCACGAGTTCACGACCACGGTCCCCCATTGGCGCCCGCGCGTCACGCCCATCAAACTGGAAGACGCCACGCCAGATCAACTGGATGCGCTGAAGGTCACCCCATCGAACACCAAGGTCTCGGACTATGTCCTCGTCCTGGCCCGCGATAGCGAGACCCTGCGTGAGCGCACGCCGCTCTTCAACGCCATCATGTATAATCGGGGCGGGATGTCCCGTGCCGAGCGGGAACTCGGCGCTGTCGGCACGTCCATCGTTAATCGCTGTGTCTATTGCGCCGCCGTGCATGCCAGCCGGTACAATGTGCTGGCCAAGGATGTTGCCGTCATCGAGCGTATTTTCGCCGACGGGGAAGATGCGGAACTTGATCCGCGTCAGAGTGCCATTTTCAATTTCGCGGTCAAACTATCGAAATGCCCGCCGGATGTCTCAAAAACCGATATGGAAGCGCTCACCGCTGCCGGGCTCGGTCCCGACGAAGTGCTCGATCTGGTCTTGTCGGCGGCGTTGTTCGGTTGGGCGAATCGGCTCATGCATACCCTTGGCGATCCCATCGAGAATTAGGATTAGGCGCGACTGTGAGGCGACTGTAGCCAGTTCATATCCGGGCCCGTCGGGACAATCTGGTTCGGATTAAGTTGCGGCATCGACATGTAATATCCGGATTTTATCTCTGTAAAGTCACAGGTCTCCGCGATGCCGGGCCACTGATAGAGCTCACGGGTATAGTCGGAAAGATTGGGATAATCTTGGAGCCGCCGCAGATTACATTTGAAAAGTCCAAAGTAGACGGGATCAAAGCGTAACAGCGTTGGGAAGGTGCGCCAGTCCGCCTCCGTGATGTGATCGCCGGCTAAGTAGCGTTGCTGTCCCAGACGCTCCTCTAGCCAGTCCATCCCTATAAACACCTTGGCGACAGCCTCTTCATACGCGGCCTGCGTCTTGGCGAAACCGGTACGATATACGCCGTTGTTGATGTGGTCGTAGATGAAGGCGTTCACTTCATCGATTTCCGCGTGGAGACCGGCTGGGCAGTAGTCCATTGAGTTGGCACCCAGCTGATCGAACGCCAAATTGAACATTCGAATGATTTCAGAAGATTCGTTGTTCACAATCGTCTTACGTTCTCGGTCCCACAATGCGGGGACCGTTACTTTGCCGGTATAGGCGGGGTCGGCGGATGTATAGACTTGATGGAGGCGAAAGACGCCGTCGTCGCGCGGCTTCATGTCGTCGTAGCCTTCTGTATAAGACCATCCCTCGGACTTGGGTGCATCCGCATGGGAAATTGAAATGACGCTTTCGAGCCCTTTCAGCTTTCGGTAGATGACCGCCCGGTGTGCCCATGGGCAGCTTGGGGCGACGAACAGATGGTATCGTCCCGGCTCCGCCAAAAATCCATCGTCGCCGGATATACCCGCCGTGCCGTCGGGCGTAATCCAGTTACGGAAAGCGGAGGATGCGCGAATGAAAGCGCCGTTGCGATCTGTCGGTCGTTCGTCGCTCCCATCCCATTTACCGTCAACCAGTTGACCCATTCTCATTCCCTTTCGCGTAATTATTGGTGGATTTTTGTGGGTACGGTTCATCTTCGTAGAAAGAACTGCATAAACAATTCTTTTTTGGTTCGACCTTGGCATCGTTTCACACGCGGCTCTATTAAAATAGCCTCTCCAATTGGAACGCTCACGACATGAAAGCGGACACTTCACATGATTGATTTTATCGGACAGCCGGAGCCGAATTCCATTCGGCCCTTTAGCCGTGCGACACGAGCCGGCGGATTGATATTTGTCTCCAGTCATTCGGCACCGCACGATCCCGCCAATGGTATCGAGAGGGGCGATACACCAGGTGAGCAAGTTCGGAATGCTCTCACCTTCATCGACAGTATTCTGCGAGCAGAAGGCAGTTCCCTGCAGCGCGCCGTTGCAGGTGACGATGTTGATCACGGACCCGGCGAATTATGCGGCCTGCAATGAGGAATATGTGAAGCACTTTCCGGACGGGCTGCCCGCGCGTCATACAGCGCGTTTCGGCGTCCCGACGGAAGCGATGGTTGGGTTCTCCTGCATTGCTCTGGCTGTGGATGGATAGCGCCGTTCGTGGTGCCCTGGCAGTACGGGCTCAGAAGGCTACTTAACGCTTACGTGACGATTTTGATGACCCTGACGAACCTCCCCAGAAATGGCTGAACCGCTATGCTGAGGCATACGATCAAGCGAATCCTGCTGATGTTCCCCACTTTGTTTGGGGCGGCCGTGCTGGTGTTTTTCCTGCTGCGGATCGTGCCGGGGGATATATGTGAGATCCGTTTCGGTGGGATCGAAGGTGGCGTTTTTGATCAAGAAGCAGTCGATATTTGCCGCCGGGCTAACGGCCTCGATCAACCGCTTTCGGTTCAATTTACGGAATTTGTTCGTGGGCTCATTGTGCTCGACTTCGGCGTCTCGATGTGGTCCCGCTCTCCGATCGTGGATGATCTCCGCCATCGGTTTCCGCTTTCAATCCAACTGACGATTATGGCGATGGCAGTGTCGATTGTCATCGGCATTCCGTTGGGAGTCGTCGCCGCGCTGCGACAGGATACGTGGATCGACTATACCGCGCGTACTTTCGGTATTGTCGGCATGGCGGTTCCTTCATTCTGGCTCGGAATGATGATTATTGTCGGCCTCTTGGTATCGACGCATCAGCTTTTCGACAACGCTTGGATGCCGCCGCTCGAATACGTTTCGTTCTTTGAGGACCCAGTCGAAAATCTCGCGCAATTGTTTTGGCCTGCGTTGGCGGTCGGGTATCGTTTCTCCGCCTCGCTGACCCGCTGGACGCGATCCGCTCTGCTTGAAGTCCTGCACGAGGATTACATCCGTACGGCTCGCGCCAAGGGGTTGCTCAAGACTATTGTTGTCCGACGTCATGCCTTGAAGAATTCGATGCTACCGGTCGTCACTCTTTTAGGGATGGAATTCGCGGCGCTGATGAGCGGGTTGGTCGTCACCGAACAAGTTTTCAATTTGAACGGCATCGGTAAATGGTTTGTGGTCTCCGTTGAGAATCACGACTTCACGTCGACTCAAACCCTCGTCATGCTTTTTGCGCTGATCTTCGTCGTGACGAACTTCGTCGTCGACCTCATCTATGCTTGGCTCGATCCTCGCATTCGCTACAGCTAACGAGCCAGTATCATGACATTGCCCGGAACCACCCTGACCAACAGCGAGCTGCTGCCGCCGGTAACAATCGGCCAAAAGTTGATGCGGCTCATTCGCCAGAAAAAGTTGGGTGCGTTCGGCGGTGCGATCATCCTGGCCATGATCTTGATGGCGGTATTCGCTGAAACGATGTCACCCTATGATCCTCTCGAAAACAACTACGAGCACATATTTCAAGCGCCGAACTCTGAGCATTGGCTCGGTACCGACCGCTATGGTCGCGATATCTTAAGCCGCATCATTCACGGCTCTAGAACGGCCCTCTTCATCGGTATAATCAGCGCTTTCCTGGGCGCGACCACGGGCTTTGTCCTCGGCCTCGCGAGCGGTTATTTCGGCGGTACGTTTGACCTCATTTTCATGCGCTTCATCGATCTCTTTATGGCCTTTCCACCGCTGATCATGGTGCTGGCGATCGTCGCGACCTTTGGCAACGCGATGCCATATGTCATCGCCGCCATTTCCGTCTCGATCATTCCCGATAGCGTGCGCATTATCCGCGCCAATGCGTTGCAGGTTCGACAAGCACCTTATGTCGACTCAGCGATTGCACTTGGATTCAGCCACACGCGTATCATCTTTCGGCACATGCTGCCGAACGTCATGGCGCCTTATTTGATCATTTTCACGGCTGCGGTCGGCGGTGCGATCCTGGCGGAAGCGGCGCTTTCTTTTCTCGGTCTCGGCGTAAACGAACCAACACCGGCTTGGGGCTTGATGTTGCAGGGGGGGACAGAAGAATCGATCACCGGCGTCTATTGGACAGCAGTCTTCCCGGGCGTTGCGATCACTTTGGCCGTGTTCGGGTTTTTCGTTTTAGGCGATGCGCTGCGCGATGTGCTCGATCCAAAGCTACGCCGTGCTTAAGAAAAACGACGGACTTCTAACCCATCGCTTCGGCTAACAACTCGAAGGACCGCACCCGCGACTTGTGATCCCAAATCGCCGCCGCAACCATGAGCTCGTCGGCACCGGTGGCCTCGATCAGTGGCGCCAGCTTGTCCTTGATAGTCGCCTTGGAGCCGTGAAACGAGCACGCCAACATTGACGACGATTGCGATTTCTCCATCGGCGACCAGAAATCCTCGATGTCGTCGACAGGTGGTGGCAGCTGGCCGCGTGTGCCGCGCACCATGCGAGTGGAGTTCTGTTGTGGTGAGGTGAACAACCGTTTTGCCTCGTCCTCGGTGTCGGCGACGATGGCATTGCAGCCGACCATAACATAGGGCTTGTCGAGCTGTGCCGACGGCTCGAACCGCTCGCGGTAGACTGACACGGCCTGCATCAATGCCTGCGGTGCGAAATGTGAGGCGAAGGCGTAGGGCAGGCCGAGTGCCGCGGCAAGTTGGGCGCCGAATAGGCTGGATCCGAGAATCCACAGTGGCACGTTGGTATCCTCGCCGGGAATAGCATGGATTGCCTGATTCTCCTGTGCCGGGCCGAGCAGCGCTTGCAGCTCTAGCACGTCTTGCGGAAAATACTCTGACGCGCCTGGGTCGCGCCGCAGCGCCTGTAGTGTGCGCTGATCGGTCCCCGGTGCCCGTCCTAACCCAAGGTCAATACGGTCGGGAAACAGCGTCGCCAAGGTGCCGAACTGCTCGGCGATGATCATCGGTGAATGGTTTGGCAGCATGATGCCGCCGGCGCCAACCCGGATTGTGTTGGTGCTACCCGCGACGTGACAGATACAGACCGCGGTAGCGGCGCTCGCGATACCGGCGAGGTTGTGATGTTCAGCGAGCCAGAAGCGTGAAAAGCCAGCAGCTTCCGCGTGTTGGGCCAGGTCGAGCGCATTTGCCAGCGCGTCAGCCGGGGTGAATCCTTCGCCGATATAGGCGAGGTCGAGGACGGAGAGTTTTACCATGGCGCTACTTTAGAGCATGTGCGCCGCCATGCCAGCGAGCATCGATCTTGATAGAAAAATACAGCGGTGGCTTGTTGGAGCCACAGCTGCTTATCTCGCCGATGCCGATGACTTAATTCGGCAGTTTTGCTTTGCGTAGATAAGGTGTGAGCGTTTCGAAATCGCCAAACCTTGCCTTTGCATCTTCATTGCTAACATTTGCCGGAATCACGATGGGATCACCAACTTGCCAGTTGACCGGCGTCGCGACGCCATTTGCTGACGATGTTTGCAAGGCATCGAGCGCGCGCAATACTTCCGCGAAATTACGCCCAACCGTCATAGGGTATGTCATGGAGAGTTTGAGCTGTTTGTCGGGCCCGATGATGAACACCGAACGCACAGTGGCGCTGTCGGCGGGCGTACGTCCATCCGGCAGATAGGCCTCCGCGGGAAGCATGTCGAACGACTTGGAGACCGCCAGTCCATCATCGGCGATAATCGGGAAATCAGGTGCCGCGCCACCGACTTTTTCGATGTCAGCTTTCCAGTTCCGATGATCTTCGGCGCTATCGACAGAGACGCCGATCACTTTAGTGCCGCGCTTCTTCCATTCGGCAGAGAGCTGTGCCACCGCGCCGAACTCGGTCGTGCAGACTGGTGTGAAATCCTTTGGATGCGAAAACAGGATTGCCCAGTCATCACCGATCCACTCGTGCAGCGACAGAGCACCCTGGTCTGTCTCCACTTTTAGATCGGGAATAGTGTCATTTATACGTAGGCTCATATTCTTAAGTCTCCCTTTTGAAAATTATTTTTAGCCGCGTGTATGAAGAAGGGTTAATGATCCTCCTCCCTCCCTTAATGACACATTCACGAAGTTGTGCTTATCAGCCGTGCTTTGGTCTCGCTACCCCGCTAGCACCTCGGGAAGACCATAAAATCCCGGTCCCTTTGTTGTCAGCCATCGACAGGCCGCCAATAAAACATCCGTGTCGATTTCGGGACGCGTCACATTGTGGCTGATACGGATTTCGTCGTTGTGGCCAGCAAAGATGATCTCATGGTTGCTATAGGCGCCTCCAGCCCGCAGGGAGATGATTTCAGGTGGTGTGTCCTCGCCCCGTCCGGCCTGAATTCGCCGCGCGATTTCGGCGGAGGTGCCGCTCGGCGTATCTTTTTTCTCTCGGTGATGCACGCCGATCACCTTGGCGTCATATGCCGGACCAAGCCGGTTGGAAAGTGTCTCGAGAATGCCGAACAAGGTCGCGGCACCCCAGGAGATATTAGGTGCGTAGAGAATTGGAATACTGGCGGCGAAATCTTCAAGCGCAACGAGCTCCACGTTCGTTGGCGCGGTCGTCCCTAAGAAAAAGGGCCGCCCTGCGTCCGCGCACAGCGCCGCCAATTCCAGCGTGCGGTCAAAATCCGTGAAGTCGAGGAGAACGTCGCAAGCGCTGAGTGTGGACCCTGTATCGTCGCTTAGCGGCGCTTTACAGCCTGTCGCCGTTATGTGAGACGACCGCACCAGACCTGCGACAAAATCGACATCCTCCATGGCCTCCAACGCATCTCCGACGCGGCGACCCATGCGCCCGGTCGCGCCGGAAAGTGCGACTTTAATGCCCATACGCTAAATGCCTCCGGCGTCGGTTTTCACCGCTATCGATTCGAGGCGCTCGGCTGGAAGTCGTCCGCCAGGTCGTCGCGCCCGGTTTCGACCAGCTCGCTCTCGGGCTCGCCCGCGACGCGGGTGTGGCGCATGATGCGGATTTCGCTGTGATCGTAGGGGCAAGCACGATGCAGGATACAGCGGTTGTCCCACATCATCACATCACCCGGTTGCCATTGATGGGCATAGGTGCGCGGGGGGCGTGCGGCGTATTCCAACAGATCGTCGAGCAAGGTCTGACCTTCCTCGCGCGGTATGCCGGCAATTTTATAGGCATGGCGGCCAATGAAGAGCGATTTACGGCCGGTAACCGGGTGAGTTTTCACCAACGGGCGCAACGGCGCGCCCTTGTTGTGATAGCCGTAGCCGTCGCCGCTTTTGAATTCGAAACCGTTCTTCTTCTGTGATTGATAGAGCGAGTGGTAGGCGGCGAGCCCTTCGATCTTGCCCTTGGTCTCGTCGTCCAACTTGTCATAAGCATCGCGCATATCGGCGAGTTCGGTCTCGCCGCCCGCGGACGGCACCTGGATCGCGGCTAGGATTGAGGCTTTCGCGGCGAGCGGCATATAGGAGCTATCTGTGTGCCAACCTTCGTTACCGCGCAAAGTCCGGAAGCGTGCTTCGTCCTTGCTGTACGGTGTGCCGTCTGCTTTCAGATTGCTGATTGGAACCGCTTTCTTGGTAGGGTCCGGGCGGAGCAATTCCATATTACCGAAGCGTTCCGCAAAGGCGATTTGCTCGTCCTCGCTTAGGTGTTGATCTGGAAATACCAAAGCCGCGTATTCGTGGAAAGCCCCCTCGACGACGAGCCATTCGCCGGTGTCCATATCCGCGAGTTTGATGTCTGTGATAACCGCGCCGAAGCTGGCGCCGATGGGTGTGATCGTGGGCATGATACATTCCTCCCTTTCAAATCACGTTGGTCGACCGTTGGGTGTCGGCAAGTCTACGCCAATCAGGCGCTGAATGTGAATCCCTTGTAGCCGCTGGCTGCGACCTCGTCGCACATTTCGTTGTATTTTGGCGCACCCGCCGCATAGAGCAGAAACTTCCGCTTGTCTCGGCCTTTAAGGTTCGGATTGATTCCCATGAACCAGGAATCGACCTTGGTAAAGAGTAACCGCTCTGACGTCTCGTGAACGTGCTCTGTCCATTCGTCCTCGGCGGCTTTCGTGGCGGCGACGTTGGTATGGCCTTCATTCTGCATGTGTCGGAACAGGTCGGTCACCCATTCGACATTTTGTTCGATACAACGTGGAATATTGCAAAAGGTGGCGGCATTGTGTGGGCCCACCAGAGTGAACATGTTCGGAAACCCCTCGACCTGAATGCCGAGAAATGTGCGGGGTCCATCGACCCATTTGTCTTTCAAAGCGACACCGTCGACGCCCTGGAAATCGATCCGGTTGAAAGCACCGAGCACCGCGTCGAACCCGGTTGCGTAGATGATGTAGTCGAACTCGTATTCTCGGTCGCTAGTTTGCACACCTTTCGTCGTCACCCTCTCGATTGGTGTCTCACGAACGTCCACCAGTTTGACATTGTCTTGGTTGTAGACCTCGAAATAGCCGCTTTCGAGTGGCAGGCGGCGCGTGCCGAAGCCGTGGTCGTGGGGGATCAGTTTTTCGGCGACTGCGGGATCCTTCACCCGTTCGCGAATTTTGTTTTTGATGAACTGGCTGATCGTCTCATTGGCGGTTTCATCGACCATGATGTCGCGATAATTACCCATCCAGATGCCAAAGCCGCGCTCACCGTAAAGTTTTTCGTAGAACGCCTCGCGCTCGTCAGATGTTTGATCGACGGCTTTTTCGCGCACCGGATTGTGGATAAAGGCGCCATGCGAGGTTTTACACTTGGCGAAGATCTCGTCATAGCTCGCCTTGATCTCCGCCTGTTCTACGGGCGTGATCAGCCCATTGTGCAGTGGCGCGCAATAGTTTGGCGTGCGCTGGAAAACCGTGAGATGGCCGACTGTCTTGGCGATTTCGGTAATAGCCTGAACGCCGGTCGCCCCCGTGCCGATAATGGCGACGCGTTTATTGTGGAATTCCACCGGATCGTGCGGCCACTCACCCGTGTGGAAACTATCGCCCTCGAAATCCTCGATCCCGTCGATGACCGGCATGACAGGGACGGAAAGCACACCGATGGCAGTGATCAGATAGCGGCTCGTCGCCCGGCTTCCGTCCGCTAATGTGACGGCCCAACTCCCTTTGGTTTCATCGAAGTGGCAGGATTTAACTTGGCTATCAAATTGGATATCGCGGCGTAGGTTGAATTTATCGGCGACATAGTTCACGTATTTTAAATTCTCGGGTTGGCTGGAAAAATGCTCCTTCCATTCCCATTCCTCCAACAGCTCCTTCGAGAAGGAATAGCCATAGGAGTAACTCTCGGAATCGAAACGCGCACCCGGATAGCGGTTCCAATACCAAGTCCCGCCAACATCGCTTCCCGCCTCGAAGATCCGCACGGACATGCTGAGTTCTCGCAACCGGTAAAGTTGGTACAATCCGGCGATCCCCGCGCCGATGATGATGGCGTCGAATTGATCAGAACTTTCGTCGGTCATGGTCTCTCTCGGCTGTGCTGATATTACATCGAGATATAGGGGTATAAGAGAGAATCGCTACTCCATCGGTCGACAAGCGGATGTGACGTCGGTTCAGACCGCACGAGCGGAGGAGAGAAACTCTTCCAGTTCCCGGCTGAAACCGCCGATCGTCTCGTCAAGGTCCGCAGCGGACCAGAGCACCCCGATCGACTTTCCGCTAGCTCGCGCCGAGGTTTGCGTCATGTGGGCGAGGCTTCCAAGGACTTACGTCGCATCTCCACTGACGGTTGCGGTCGTACGGGCGATTTCCTGTGTGGCGGCACTATGCTCTTCGACGGCGGCGGCAATTCCATTCGTCACACCGCTCATCTGCTCGATGACGGTGCTGACCCGGTACACGGCGCCGACGGCTTGCTGAATACTCTGCACTTGGGTCGCAATTTCGTCTGTCGCATTTGCCGTCTGGCTGGCGAGGCTTTTGACCTCAGACGCGACGACGGCGAAGCCTTTACCCGCAACACCGGCACGAGCGGCTTCAATCGTAGCGTTGAGCGCCAGCAGATTCGTCTGCTCTGCGATCTCGCTGATCAGATTGACGATCTCGCCGATTTTATTACTGGCGTCTGCAAGTCCGCGAATTTGCGAATTGGCCTCTTCGGTCTCGGACACGGCGTCGGCGGCCATGCTTGTTGATTCGCTAACTTGCCTGCCAATCTCGTTAATGGACGCGGAAAGCTCTTCCGCCGCCGCCGCGTTGTTGATGTTATCGACCGTTCGTTCGGAGGCGAGGGCCACTTCGAAGGATTTGCCTCAGGCCTCGTTCTGGGAAAGCTAACCTTCAAGCGAGGTGTTGCGAATTTCTTCGGAAGCTCCGGAGACCGACTCCATCATACCGCCCGCACGGTGTTCAAAATCGCGCAGGATGGTATCAACGGTCTCCGCCCGCTGGATGCGTTGCGCTTTGGTGCGCTCCTGTTCCGCACGCATTTCCTCGTTTTGGATCATGTTATCTTTGAAAATCTGGATGGCGCGCGCCATCTCACTGATTTCGTCGCCGCGATCTTGGGCCGGTACTTCGACCGAGAAATTGCCGTGCGTTAAGGCGTCCATGACGCCCGTTGTGGCACGTACGTGTTGTGAGATGCCGCGTGCGATGGAAAATGCGAGGATAAACCCGAGCACAGTACCGATGCCGCCGATAATCGGAAGTTCCGCTTCCGCGAGTGCAATTTCCTGTAGCGCCCTTTCGCTGACCTCGTGCTCGTGTTCGACGGCTTCGTGCTCGAGCTGTTCCGTGTCTTTGATGATAATGGCGCTGAACTTCGGCATTTCTTCGTCCATCAGGCGGGCGATCTCTTCCTCATCGTGGCGGATTTTCTCATAGATGTCGTGATATTCTGTGCGCAGTGTCGAGAGTTCCGCGTGCAATCCGCGTTCACGCTCCGTATGCAGATGGCCCTCCATCCGGTCGAGAGATTTTTGAAACAGCTCGAACTCTTTCGATATTTACGCACCGTATTCTTGTTTCTGCTCAAGCAAGAGGCGCCCCGTGAAGATCTGAATGAGGAACGCGTCTTCGCGTGCCTCAAAGGAGAGGGTACGCAACGTCTCGTTTGATTCCGCCTCGGCCTCTCTTACGAATTCGTCGAGGTCCGCGATCATCATGTCGCCAGTTGGATCAAGAGATTCGATAATATAGGTAACATGCTCACGCTTAAGTTTGGTGACGATTTTGAAATCGGCGAAGTAACTTTTGAAGGCTTCCTCGACCTCAAGAATTAATGCATGAAGCGACTCGACAGTAATGCCTTTCTTGGCCGCTGCGATCGCGCCGAGTAGCTGTACACTGTACTTCCTGGTCTCCGTTTCGGATTTCGTATCCCCCTTTTGCACGAACTCTCGGGCGGCACGGATCATCTTCAAAAATTTGATCTCTATATCCGCGGCTAAGCTAAGCTCGATGGCAGCACTCTCCATTTCTTCCACTTCATGCCGATCGTCACGAAATTCCAAAAGGACAAGGCCAATACGACAATAAAGACGGCGATTACCGATCCAAAACCGGCGGTGATCTTCGTTATGACCTTCCAATTTGTGGTCACGCGCAACAGAGATGAAAGAAAGGGTAGTTTCATTCTAAAATACCTCGATGGACTCAGGCGACACTGCCGACTTCATAGAAGAGTGGACGGAGTACATCGGATCGGAGTGAATATTAAGAATGGCTAATACCGAGTTAACAAATGTCCACTCGATTTAATGCACAACTTGCATACCGGTTGCGATAGACGACACGGTCGCTATTCCATCGTCGCGCCGATCTGCGGATGCTCGGCTGCGATACCCGCGAAAGCCGAACGCACAACTTCCACGCCGCCGGTCTCTGATGCGTTCATGGCATCGAAGATGCGGGCCTTTACGAAGAAGCGCCAGTGGTTGGGCAAGGAGGCCATGATTTCGGTCATCGCGTTGTAAGCTTCCGGCGTCCAATAGCGCTCGTACTCTTCGCGCTCAGGACCGAAATTGAAATGGGTCGCGGCGCCTTCGCCATTTCGCATTTCGGCGCGTAAGATGTCGGTCGCACTTTCGTCGACCGAGCCGTCAGCGATTATCACACCGTAGTCGGCGCGCGCCGCATCCAGCGATAGTGCACTTCGTTCCACGTCGCGCAGCACGCGGCTCGGGTCCCGATCGAGGGGATTGCCGCGCCCGCCGCCGCCAGGGCCGTAGAAGCGGATGACGTCGCCCGGCTCCGCCGTCAGCGTGTCTTGGTTACCGAGGATTTCTTCCTTCGGTGTATCCGGGTTGCGGATGAAGTTGGAGGGGCTGCCCGCTTTGCCGCCTAAGATACCCCAAGGACGGAAGCGGGTGCGATCGCGGTTGCGCGCAGTGATCCGGGTGCCGGGAGAGAACACCTTGAATTCGAGCCAGGTGCCGAGCCCGCCACGGTTTTCGCCCGCTCCACCGGAATCCGGTGCGAGGCCGTAGCGCACGATCTCGATTGGGACTTCCGCCTCGATCATCTCGACCGGCGTATTCTTGAGATAGGAGGCGTCGGCACCGGAGCCGTCGGGTCCGTCCGCGTGCGGCATCCCGCCCGCACCGCCAACCACGGGATCGATGGCGGCGATAATGCGCTTGCCGGTTTTGTTCTCGGTCGTCATCACATTGACGATGGAGCTGGAGCCCGCTGGCGCCGCTGGCATCCGGTCCGGCATAGCGAGGCCGAACGCGCCGAAGATGAGGCTCCGCAAGCGCCCGCAGGTGAGGCTCCGCATGCCGACGGCAGCGGGGTATTCCGGGTTCACCACGGTGCCTTTTGGCAGCACGCATCTGAAGGGACGCGTCAGGCCGATGTTCAATAGGATGTTCGGGTTCAGCGTGTAGAGTATGTAGTAGACCCCAACCAGCATCAGCGTGTGATGCGGTGCACCCCCGGTCGGCACATTGATTGAGGAGGTCAGCTGCGGGTCGCAACCGGTGAAATCCAGTTCCGCTTCATCGCCTTGGATCCGCAAGGTGAGGGCGAGGCGGCAGGGGTTGCGCTCGGTATCGGAATCCTCGTCCGTGTAGTCGGAGAAAAAATATTCGCCGTCTGGGATTGTGTGCAGGATCTCCCGCGCCTGGTGCTCGGCGTAGTCCATCAAGTCTTCGGTGCCTTGGCGGAAGACGTCGAGGCCGAACTTCTCGACCATCTCCTTGACCTTACGCTCGCCGGTATTCATCGCGCCGACAAAGGCTTTGAGGTCTCCCCAGTTCTGCTCGGGTTGGCGCACATTGGTCATCATGACCTGCAGCAATTCCTCGTTCAGCTCGCCCTTCTTGTATAGTTTGCAGGGCGTGAAGCGGATGCCCTCCTGGTGGATTTCGACGAGGGTACGCGAAAGGCTGGCCGGGACCGCGCCGCCGATATCCGTGTTGTGGATATGGCCGCAGGTGAACGCCACCAACTCGCCCTCATGGAAAATCGGCTTCCACATATGGAGGTCCGGCGAGTGGGTCGAGACATAACCGCTATAAGGATCGTTGGTGAAGGCGATGTCGCCTTCCTCGTAGCCGCCCGGCACCATGTCGAGAGCCGGGCCGTAATCCAGCCCCGGAAACCAGGTGGCACCGAGATCAAGTGGGATCGCGAAGGTCTTTCCCTGCGGCGTCAGCAACCCGATGGTGAAGTCTTCCGTCTCCTTCACGAAGGTCGAGTGGGCCGTGCGGTAGAGCGTATAGGCCATGCTCTCGGTCGCGGCGCGGCAGTGGTTTGCGAGGATTTCCAGCGTAACCTTGTCGACGGGCTCGGTGTTTGGGCGTTCGCTCATCTCAACTCTCCTCCTGCCAAGTCAGCACGATATTACCGCGCGGGTCGACGGTGCCTTGGAAGCCGTCGGGAATGCAGCTCGTGGTATCCGATTGCGCGATGACCGCGGGGCCGCTCAGGGTCTGCCCGGCCAAGAGTTTGTCGCGCTCATAAAGCGGTGCCGTTCGGCGTGTGCCGCCGAACCAGACCTCGATCTCGCGCACCGGCGTCGCCGGGCCGGACCCGGTCGCTAATTCCTTCAGCTCCGGCTTCGGAATGTCGCCCGCCACCACCAGGCGCAGGTTCATGATCTGCACTTCCGCCTCTTCGTCACAGAAGGCGTAGACCTCCTCGTGGCGCGTGTGGAAGGCATCGAGGATCGCGGCTTTGTCACCGTCCTCCAGCCATCCGGTCTGCAGCGGCACCTCGAGCTCGAAGCTCTGCCCGGCATATCGCATGTCGGCGGAGGGATGCAGCGTGTGCTCGCCCTCGTGATGTTGCTCCTCACGCAGCCAATCGAGTCCTTGCGCCCGCAACTCCGCGTAGGTCTCGGGCATGGCGGGCATTGCTTCGTCGATGGAGGTGAACAGCGTGCGCACGAAGTCGTTGCGGATATCGGCGACGAGTCCGCCCAAGGCGCTGGTCACCCCCGGCGTCGTCGGGATCACCACCCGGCCCATTCTCAGTTCGCGGGCGAGGAAACAACCCAGCATCGGTCCCGCTCCGCCGAAGGTCACGAGCGCGAAATCCCGGATGTCGATGCCGTAGCGCGCGACCAACTTGTTGGTCTCCATATACATGCCGGAGATCGCGACCTGGATGATCGCCTCCGCCGTCTCCTCGAGGCTCATGCCAAGCGGCTCCGACACCGTGGCCATCGCGACGCGTGCCTTCTCCATGTCGAGGGCGACCGAGTTATAGGCGAGGTCGTGATGCCCCAAGAAGCCGGACACCGCGAAAGCGTCGGTGATCGTCGGTTGCGTCCCGCCTCGCCCGTAGCAGGCCGGACCCGGATCAGAGCCGGCACTCTCTGGCCCCACTTTCAAAACCCCAAATTCGTCGACCCGGGCGATCGAGCCGCCGCCGTCGCCGATCGAGGTGACCGAGACTGAGGGAATATAGAGCGGGAACTCGCCGATCTTCTCACCCATGCCGTATTGAGGCTCGCCGCCGATAACCACCGCAACGTCGGCGCTGGTGCCGCCGATATCCAGCGTGATGGCGTCGTCGACGCCACAGCTGCGCGCAACAAAGGCCCCTCCGATGACGCCCGACGCGGTGCCGGACAGCACCATGTTCACGCAAGACGTCTTGCCGAGTTCCGCCGACATCACGCCGCCGTTCGACTTGGTGATCAGCGGCGTGGCGGGCACCCCGCTTTGGCGCAGTGCATCCTGCAATTTGGTGAGGTAGTCGGCGACCCTCGGGTGGACATAGCCATTGATGATCGCGGTCGTGGTGCGTTCATACTCGCGGATGACGGGCCAAATTTCGGCGGAGGTGAAGACGAACAACTCCGGGGCCTCACGGTGAATGATCTCGGCCGCCGCCTCCTCGTGCATCGCATTGCGGAAGCTATGCAGCAGCGAGACGATGATGCCCTCGGCACCGCGCGCTTTGGCCCGGGCGATGGCGTCGAGAACGCTGGCCTCGTCGAGCGGCGTGTGGACGGAACCGTCGGCGCGCAACCGCTCGGTGATACCGAAGACCCGGTCGCGGGTGATAAGAGGCTCCGGCCGGGTTGAGAACAGGCTGTAACTCTCCGGCATGCGCAGGCGCGCCACCTCCAGCACGTCGGCGAAATTCTCCGTTGTGAACAGCGCCATCGTGGCACCCTTGCGCTGGATCACCGTGTTGACGCCGACCGTGGTGCCGTGGATGAAGCTCTCAACCTCCGCAGCTTCGATGCCGTAGGTCTCAGCAAGGCGCTTCATGCCCTCCATCACTTCGGCACCGGGCTCGGCGGGCGTGGTGAGTACCTTGAGAGTGGAGAGATCGCGCGTTTCGGTATCGAAGACGCAAAAGTCGATAAAGGTACCGCCGATATCGACGCCGACACGATAGGCCATAGGGGAAGCTCCGCCGGATGAAATGCTGAGATGGTAGTTAGGGCGCGGAGCGGAGCGGGGCGAGGGGAAGACATTTAAATCGCGGAACAACCCCATGCACAGTATTACAATACCGCTGTTTCGGTTGCGGGAACCGGTCGCGAGGGCGATACGGGAAATTTACAGGTCAAAGAACGGGTAGCACCTTAGCACATATTAGACAATTTGTCACTGCTGGCTTCCCTTTCACATCTATTAATTTTATAATTCCTGATTAGTTTATGCGCGATGCGAAGGTCTTTCGGTACTCTGAGGGGAGAGTTCTAATGCCGAAGAAGCCATCCGATACTATTGCGGCGAGGGCGCGTCGCAGCCACTTATCAAGAGTAATCAATGAGATGCCGGTCGGCGTTGCGTTCTAAGACGACGGGGGAAAGCTCGTCGGTGGCAACGCGCTCTGGCAGGAATATCATCGCCTCGAAACCCGAGATGCAGCCGCGGGCACAGCGTATGAGAGCCATGCGCGAACCGGGGCGAACCGGGCGGCACGGGTCTACGACACGCTCGGGCGGGAGATAGACGCCCTCAGTACCGAGTTCCAGCCGGACGCGATAGAAGGCCGCTTCACCGCGCAAATTGACGAAACCCTATGGCTCGATATCCGCAATCGGCGCGCCAGCGACGGCGGTGTGGTCAGCGTGCAATTGGACACCTCCGAACAGGTTGCGCGCCAAGAGCGCCTCAGTAACGAACAGTCGATCCTGCAATCCGCGATCGCCGCCATGCCGAGCGGTATTTCCGTAAAAGACCCCCTGGGCCGGTACATAGCCTCCAACCAAAAAATCGTCGAGCTGTCCGACCTGCCCACGGCATGATCCGCGTGAACGGCCCGTTCGAAGACGTGGCCCGCTATCAGGCGGGGCGGGGCGATCACGGCGACGGCACCGTCGAGGCGCTGGTGAGTCGTGAGGTCGACATCTTGCCGACCCTTGACATCAAGGTCTACGAGAAGACATTGGCGACCGGGCGTAAGTTGGAGTTGCGGCGCTATAGAAAGCCAAGCTCGAAGCGGAACAGGCGTCGCGTGCGAAGACCCGCTTCCTCGCCAATATGAGTCATGAGCTGCGCACCCCACTGAACGCGGTGATCGACGACATTCTGGACATCTCCAAGATCGAGGCCGGGAAGCTCGAACTCCAGGAGGAGGTTGTGCCCCTACGGGAAATCATCGCCGACTGCACCGGCATGATGGCGGACCGCGCCCAGCGCGCCGGCGCCCATCTGCGCACCCGCGTGCCGGAGCACTTTCCCCGGGTCCGCGCCAACCCGTTGCGCCAGCGCCAGGTCATCCTCAACCTGCTCTCAAACGCGCTGAAATTCTCCCCCGAAGACAGCCAGGTGACGCTCGCCCTCAGTCGTGCGGCGGGTGGCGCGCCGGTAATAGAAGTCTCCGATTCCGGCCCCGGTATCGACCCCGCCGACATTCCCCGGGTGCTCTAACCCTTCGGCCAGGTGGGCAACACCACGAGCAACGCGGAAGGCACCGGCCTCGGCCTCTCCGTCTCCCGCGATTTGGCGGAGCTCCAAGGCGGCCGGTTAGAAATAGAAAGCGAACTCGGCAGAGGCACCACCGTGCGCATCCTGCTGCGCCGCGATTGCGTGGTTGAGGGGTAGGCCACAAGAACTCCCACCCCGGCTCAAAACGCCTCTTCGGCGTTAGCCCGCAAGCGGGAGAGGGAGTTTCGAACCAGCCGCTGGGTATTATCCCCTCCCCCGCACGCGGGAGAGGGAATAGTAGCCAGCTACTCGTTAACGTCCCCTCTCCCGCGTGCGGGGGAGGGTTAAGGTGCGGGTGTCTGCGAAAAGAGTTTAGAATTCGGTCACTGGAATCCTTTTCATTGCAGAATTAAATGACATTCCCATAGTTTGTCCCACCATATGTAGCCTGTCGAATAAATGCGACTGTTCAGGAACCCGAATCATGCCCCTCACCCTAACCGCGCTCTCCGATCTTCTCGGTGTCGAAGTCTCCGGCGTCGATTGCCGCACGCCGCCGGACGTCGCACTTCAGGCCGACATCGTCGCGGCACTTCACGAACATCAGGTCATCTTGTTCCGAGATCAGACGCTCTCGCCGGATGAGTTGATCGCGTTCTCGGAAGCATTCGGGCAGCTTGAGATGCATGTGAACCAGGCGGACGGCGGCTATGACCGGCCGAACTTTCACACGGTCACCAATCTGGATAAGGACGGCAATATCCTGCCGCTGCCGGAAGCGGGGCGGGAGTATAACGGCACTTCGACCTGGCATTCGGACAAGTCCTATATGCCCTTGCCGTCGATGGCGACGTTCCTGCACGGGATTGAGGTCACGAAGGAGGGTGGCGAGACCCTGTTCGCGAGCCTGACCCACGCCTATGCGGCGTTGGACGAGACTGAGAAGGCGCGGGTCAACGGGCTCAAATGTGTGCATCACTGGGCGCAATCGCTGCGCAATTCCAGGTCACGCCCGGCGACCGAGGAAGAAGAGCGGATTTCACCGCCGGTCATCCATCCACTGATCCGCACCCATCCCGGCAACGGGCGGAAGTCCCTCTATATCGGCAATCACGCCTCCCACATCGAGGGGATGGACGAGGAAGAGGGGCGGGCAGAGATCTTCCGCTTGCTCGACTTCGCGACCCAGGACCGATTTGTGTATGCGCATAAATGGCGGGTTGGGGATTTGGTCGTCTGGGACAATCCGTCGCTCGTGCACAAGTCGGCGCCCTACGCGCAGTATGAAGAACGGCGGCACCTGCACCGCACCGTGGTGCGCGGCTCGGCGACGTTCTAGCAGTTAGGGTGGGGGTTCTTCCTTAAATCGGCTTGTCGCCGTTCACCGTCACCCGGTGCATCAACCGGTGTGCGCCGCCGTAGTCGGCGATGGCGTAGTGTTGGGTGCAGCGGTTGTCCCAGAATGCCACCGAGTTTTGTTCCCAGTGGAAGCGGCAGGTGAATTCCGGGGTGCGTAGGTGATCGAGGAGGTGGTCCAGGATCGCGCGGGATTCCTTGCGGGTGACGCCGCGAATGCGCTGGGTGAAGATCGAATTGACGTAGAGTGCTTTCCGCCCGGTCTCTGGATGGGTGCGCACGATGGGGTGTTCAGCGGGGGCTATCACTTGTTTGATCTCCTTCACCTCGCCACCGCGCGCATCGTCTTTCTCGTGGGTCTTCTCGAACTGTGCGCCGCCGGCGTGATGGATCGCCGTCATACCGTCCAGATAGCGTTTCATCGCAGGTGAAAGTGCCTCATAGGCGGCATACATATCCGCCCAGATCGTATCACCGCCACGTTCCGGCACCGTGCGCGCCAACAGGATCGAACCGAGCGGCGGCTCCTTGCTGAAGGTCAGATCGCTGTGCCAGGCATTGGCCGCGTTGCGCTTATCGTCCTTGCTCTCCAGCACCAGCACTTCCGGATGGTCGTCCAGATGCGGGACCAGCGGGTGGACCTGCAAGGTGCCGAACTGGCGGGCGAAGTCGACGTGTTGCGCTGGGGTGATGTCTTGATCGCGGAAGAAGATCACCTGGTTCTCGATCAGGGCGTCGTGGACTTCCTGGAACAATTGATTACCGAGCGGTTGCGCCATGTCGATACCGGAAATCTCCGCGCCGAGCGCGCCCGCCAGTGGTGTCACCTCGATCAGATCGTAGCCCATGTTCTCTCCTATTCCGCCGCCGCTTGTTCGGGCATCCCCGTGCGACTCACCATTTGGTGATCTTCCGGCTCGATGCCGAACATGTTGTTGAAGATATTCATGCCGTGCAACGTTGCGACCGCCATGCCGATTTCGACGATGGCGGCTTCGTCGAAGTACTGGCGCATCTCGGCGAATAAGGATTCGGCCTCCGCTGTCTCGTTCTGCGACATGGCCGACGCGAAGCGTAATACCGCGCGTTCCTCCGCCGTGAAAATTTCGTCATCAGGGTCTTGGACCCGCGCCAGCTTGTCTTCCGTCATTCCTGCATGCCGACCCGCGGCATAGCGGAAGTTCAGTCAATAGTGGCACCCGTTGACGGTGGCGCAGCGCACTCGGACCAGCTCTTTCAGGCTGGCGTCCACACGGTCGCTCAACCAGATGCGTTCGTAGAAGGCGTTCAACCCGTCCAGCAATTCCGGGCAATGGGAGCGGACCCGCTGCGCGTTCGGCAAATCCGGCGAGCCGGTTAAAGAGATATGCGGCATGGGAAATCTCCCGTTGATGTTGGTTGGGAAGGAGGGTAGCACGAAAGACGGCGGATTGTATCGCGAGGTTTTTGGATGGTGGCTAAGGTGTGTGGGCTTTACGCCGTTTCAATCGCCTCGATGCCCAGTTCTTCCATCATCGCGTCGCGCATTTTGAATTTTTGCGGCTTGCCGGTCACCGTCATCGGCAGCACGCTTTGGAAGCGGACGTGGCGCGGTACTTTGTAATGGGCGATCTTGCCTCGGCAGAACGCGAGAATGTCTTCTTCCGTCGCGGTCTCGCCACTCCTCAGCACGATCCAGGCGCAAACCTCTTCGCCGAATTTCTCATCCGGAATACCGAAGACCTGCACTTCTTGGACGGCGGGGTGGCGGAACAGGTAGTCCTCGACTTCGGCCGGATAGACGTTCTCGCCGCCGCGCACCACCATGTCCTTCACCCGGCCGGTGATGTTGCCGTAGCCCTCTTCGTCGATGACCGCGAGGTCGCCCGAATGCATCCAGCCATCGGCATCGATGGCCTCGGCCGTGCGCTCCGGCTCATCCCAATAACCCTTCATCACCGAATAGCCCCGTGTGCACAGCTCACCTTGGACGCCGGGGGCCACGATTTGGCCGGCCTCGTCGACGATCTTGCATTCCACATGCGGATGGACGCGTCCGACGGTGGAGACGCGGCGCTCCAGTGGATCGCTGTCGGAGGTCTGAAACGAGACCGGGCTGGTTTCCGTCATGCCGTAGGCGATGGTGATGTCTGAGAGGTTCATATCCGAGACGCATTGCTTCATCACCTCGATCGGGCAGGGGGCGCCCGCCATGATACCGGTGCGGAGTGCTGAGAAATCGAAGCTCTTGAATTCCGGGTGCTGTAACATGCCGACGAACATAGTCGGCACGCCGTAAACCGAGGTGCATTTTTCGCCCGAGATCGCCTTGAGGCACGAGTCCGGATCGAAGCCTTCCGACGGGAACACCATGGTCGAGCCGGTAGCGACGCAGCCGAGGCTCCCCATCACCATGCCGAAACAATGGTAGAGCGGGACCGGAATACAGAGCCGGTCGTCAGGCTCCAAGTTCTGTGCGCTGACCACGAAACGGCCGTTATTGACGATGTTGATATGGCTGAGCGTCGCACCTTTCGGGGCGCCGGTAGTGCCGGAGGTGAACTGGATGTTGATGGCTTCGTTGGGCTCGAGGGTCGCCGAGATCGCATCGAGTGTCGCTGTCTCACCATCGCGACCCGTATCGACCACCGCATCGAAATTGAACATGCCGGGGGTGGTGTCGCTGCCCGCTCGGATGATGGTCTTTAGGGTTGGAAGTTTCGCGGCGGAAAGTGCGCCCGGCGCGCACTCCGCCAACTCCGGCGCCAACTCCTGCAACATGCCGACATAATCGCTCGACTTGAAATGCGCCGCTGTTACCAACGCGGCACAGCCGACCTTGTTCAGGACATACTCGACTTCCGTCAC
>CAXAGK010000003.1:0-27791 GCA_963968305.1 uncultured Rickettsiales bacterium
TCCGGCAAAATGCCGGCATAGGTATCGCGCCATGTATCCACATGAATGCGGGCGATCGCAGCTGCGTCGTCCGGCACCGCGCGTCGTACGTTCAACCCACCCGCCTCTGCAAAATAGCTACATAAAAACCGTCCGTGCCGTATCGGGCCGGCGTGAGTTGCAAACCGGCACCCACGGGATCGAGCTCTTGACCCGTCACGCGCCGCCAATCCTTCCCTGGCGCAATCAACTCGAAATTCACACCATCCATGGCCCGGAATTCATTAATCCGATCCCGATTCTCCGCCGCAAGGATGGAGCAAGTCATATAGACGAGCCTTCCGCCCGGCCGCACCGCATTTGCCCCTGTTTTCAACAAAACGTGCTGCTGCATTGTATGCTCGCGCAAACGTTCCTCATTCAAGCGCCATTTGGCCTCTGGATTTCGACGCCAAACCCCGGAACCACTGCAGGGCGCATCAATTATTACGGTATCGTACTTTTCTTTACTTGAGTTATTTTCCAAACCAACATCAGTTCTACTAGACTGATTTTCATGAATATTCACACCGGCCCGTTGCATCCGCTCCTCTGCGCGGCGCAATCGCGCTGGATCAACATCGTGCAGAACAAGACGACCTTCGTTACGCATACAGGCAGCGATCGCGAGTGCTTTACCACCGGCGCCCGCGCAAAGATCCAGCACTGAATGGCCCGGTTCCACACCCGCAAGTTCAGCTGCCAATTGTGACGCTTCGCCTTGTGGTTCGAAAAATCCGTTTTGAAAAGCCGCCAAACCCGTTAAAGGCGACCTCTGCTCAAGTCGAATGCCGTGAGGTGCCCAAGGCGTCGGTATCGCCTTAATGCCTGCATTCCGAAGTTCCAAGAGAACTTCGCCCCGGTTTGATTTCAACGTATTGACCCTGAGGTCAACCTCAGCTTGGCATTCTAGGTTTTTTATTTCGATTTCAAAATTATCTTTGATTTCAGGGCAATACTGCCGTTCTAGCCAAGCCGGAATATTCAAGGATACAGACACAGACTGTGCGGAATGTTCGAGGCTCGCCCCGCGCAATCCATCGATTGCTGCCACCTCTGTCTGCGAGAGAGAAGCTGGCCCATACTTACCTGGCAGGAAGGCGTCTTCGGGAGAGGCAGTCTCCCATGGTGCGCAGAGAATGAGCGCCACTAGAACGCGCGATCTGGAGGTTATTTCGATACCGACTCGTTGGCACCACCAATCCAACTGGCCTCTTTTACGGAGAATGATGTAGACGAGGGCCTGGATGGCCCGCCGATCGCCACTTCCCGCGTAGCGGCGGGCGCGAAAATAGCGCCGCATAATAGAATCAGCGGCTCTCGTCGTTTCTTCTATCGCAACCAGAATGTCGATGGCGGCCTGACACCGCGCCGATGGAGTCATAATACGCTATGATCCCGCGCCTTAACCGAGGTGTCAAAAACGAGTTTTTACCGGCAGTTTCAGCGGGTTAATCGACCCGATAGTTGGGTGTCTCTTGCGTAACCGCGATATCGTGGACGTGACTTTCGCGCAGACCAGCCCCCGTAATGCGCCGGAAGACCGTTTTGGTTTGCATCTCCTGCAAGTTTGCACTGCCCGTATATCCCATCGCCGCCTTCAATCCGCCGACCAATTGATGGAGGATATTAGCAACCGGTCCCTTGTATGGTACCCGGCCTTCGACGCCTTCTGGCACCAATTTCAGCTGCTCGCTTACTTCTTCTTGGAAATAGCGGTCAGCCGAGCCTCTCGCCATTGCGCCAATGGAGCCCATGCCGCGATAGGATTTATAGGAGCGCCCCTGATATAGCATAACTTCGCCGGGCGCCTCGTCAGTCCCTGCCAAGAGCGAGCCAATCATGACACAATCAGCCCCGGCAGCTACGGCTTTGGCGATATCGCCAGAAAACTTGATGCCGCCGTCGCCAATCACCGGCACACCGCGTTCGCGGCAGACTTCCGCCGCTTCCATGATGGCGGTGAGCTGAGGCACGCCAACACCGGCAACAATCCGCGTGGTGCAGATTGATCCCGGGCCGATTCCTACCTTAACCGCGTCTGCACCCGCATCGATCAGCGCTCGCGCGCCTTCGCCGGTCGCAACGTTGCCCGCGATCACTTGGGAATAATTGCTCAAGCGCTTAATTTCATCGATCGTCGTCAACACGCCTCGGCTATGGCCATGTGCGGTATCGACGACGATTACATCGCATCCCGCATCCAACAAAGCTTCGGCGCGCTCGAGTCCGGCATCGCCGACTCCGGTCGCTGCGGCCACCCGCAGGCGTCCTTGCTCATCCTTGCAAGCGTCCGGATAGCGCTGCGCCTTCTCGATATCCTTTACCGTGATTAAACCGACGCATTGCCGGTCGTCATCGACGACGATGAGCTTTTCGATCCGATGTTTGTGCAACAGGCGCATGGCTTCATCACGTCCAACACCTTCCGGCACGGTCACGAGCCCGCGTTTGGTCATCAGCTCACGAACCGGCTGCGCCTGATCGTTGGCGAAGCGGACGTCGCGATTAGTCAGTATCCCAGCGATCCGTCCCGTCCGTTTGGAGACCACAGGAATGCCGGAAATGCTGTGGTACTGCATCAACGCCAAGGCGTCGGCCAATGTCTGCTCAGGCCCAATGGTGATAGGATTCACCACCATGCCCGCCTCGAATCGTTTCACCCGCCTTACTTCGTCAGCCTGTTCCGCAATGTCCAGATTCTTGTGAATAACGCCAATGCCGCCCGCTTGTGCCATCGCAATCGCGAGAGGCGCTTCGGTCACCGTATCCATCGCGGACGAAATTACCGGGATCCCGAGCTCAATGGCCCGCGTCAGTTTCGTGCGTGTATCGGCGTCGTTGGGCAGTATAGCGGATTCAGCTGGCTGGAGCAGGACGTCGTCGAATGTGAGCGCTTCCTGAATTTCCAATTCCGCCTCCGTCGCAAAATTTGCGGCACTATACACGTCGCGTTGTGCAAGCCAAGAAAAATAGCCGTTATGCACCCTGTTCCGCCCGGAATCCGCGGGCCACAACGTACATTTCGGCCGATCTGTCGCGGCTAGCAGGTGGCTTTACCCGGTCGACTTTCGCGAATCGCTTGCGCAACATCGCGACATAGGCGCTCTCCTCCGCCCCCTGCAGCAGTTTAACTACGAACGCACCACCATCGGTCAGCACCTCGCAAGCGAACTCGAAGGCGGCTTCCGCCAAGGCTGCGCTGCGCAAATGATCGGTCGCAGAATGACCTATCATGGATGCCCCCATATCACTCAAGACAAGGTCCGCATCGCCGTCCAAGGCCTCGCGCACCCGATCCCAAGTTTCTGCTTCGTGGAAGTCGCCGATCAAGGCCGTAACCCCGGCGAGGGGGTCGAATTCCAATAGATCGACGGCGACGATGCTGCCGCCCTCGCCGATCCGCTCGGCCACGATCTGACTCCACCCACCGGGCGCAGCCCCCAGGTCGACTACGCGCAGATTTCGGCTCAACAGCCGGTATTTCTCGTCGATATCGATGATCTTGAAGGCTGCACGGCTACGATAGCCGATCCGCCGGGCTTCCTGCACGTAGGGGTCGTTCAATTGGCGCTGCAACCAGCGGACCGATGAATTAGTGCGCCCCCGTGCCGTCTTAACCCGTTGTTTCGCGTCGGCGCGTTTTGGCCCGCCGCGACCTTTCTTTGCCATTTTCTTAACGGGACCCGTGAGCATCATGACCGGCGTCACGCTCAGCATCGGCCTGCTGCATCAATTCGAACAGAATGCCTTCGCGCACGCCGCGATCCGCTACCCGGATGCTGCCGACCGACCACCGCCGCATGATCGCTTCCAGTACTGCGCACCCAGCAATCACGAGCTTGGCCCGCTCGGCCCCGATACAGGGATGAGCTGCCCTCTCCTCGCACGCCATGTGCCGCAAGCGTTCACTCACCGATTGCACTTCTTCAAAATCGAGTGTGGCACCATCCACCATGGATCGGTCGTAACGCGGCAAATTCAAAGAAACCCCAGCCAGCGTCGTCACCGTGCCCGAAGCCCCCAACATCTGCACGTTACCTTGGCGGACCGCATCACCGATCTGATGGCGGCGGCAAAACGTCTTTAACCGCTCCTCCATATCGTCGACAATCTCTTCATAAGGCTCCCGGCAGATTGCTTCTTCGCCATAGCGTTCGCTGAGGCTGACCACGCCATGCGGGATCGACATACTATCGACCATCTCAGGGCGTTTGCCTTCGGTGCGCATCCAGATCAGCTCCGTACTGCCACCACCGATATCGAACATCAATCCATGCGATCGGCTCTGATCGATCAAAGGCGCGCATCCCTGCAGTGCCAACCGCGCCTCTTCCTCGCAGGAAATCGTCTCAATCGTGAGGCCCAATTCGGATTCGACGCGCTTCTCGAATAATGGACGATTGGCCGCTTGCCGACAGGCTTCCGTCGCCACGCAGCGCACCTTATCGGTCTTGTGCCGCTTTATCTTCCACGCGCAAATTTTTAATGCTTCGACCGTCCGGTCCATCGCCGCTTGGCATAATTCCCCGTCCCGCTCGACGCTCTCGCCGAGCCGAACCGTCCGCGAAAAAGCATCGATCACGCGAAAAGCGCGCCGCGTCGGGCGCGCCACCAAAAGTCGACAATTATGGGTTCCCAGATCAACCGCCGCATAGGTGTGCTGCCAACGCCCACCGTCGTTTCCGTTGCGGTGCGCCTTGCCGTTCCGGTGCTGCCGGTTGTTCCGACCGTGCTGTTTCTTAAGCCCCGCCATTCGGGCAATCCCCCAGCGGTTTTCGCGGCAGACCATTTATAATTTTGGCCGTTGAGCAGCATCGTATCGAAAGACCCGACACAGGCCAAGGGCGCGTCACAATTCGATGTCAAACACCGCTACACAAGCGAAGATGAATGTGTTAGAAGCCCGCCCACGCTGCTGGGGTATGGTGTAACGGTAGCACGACTGACTCTGAATCAGTTAGTCCTAGTTCAAATCTAGGTACCCCAGCCATTCTACCACGCGACCGCTGGACGCCCGCACCTAATGCCCGATAGGCTCACATCCAAAGGGTCATATTGGGGAGGGAAACCCGTGGCGGACGCTTATCATAAAATTCGCACCGAACGCGCGCCGGCTCCATCCGGTTGTCCGGTCGATCATGGGTTCTCGCCTTTCGCGCCCGACTATATGGCGAACCCTTATGCCGAACTCGAGCGATTGCGCGGAGAGTCGCCGGTCTTTTACTCCGAAAAACTGGGATATCTCGTCCTCACGCGGATGGAAGACGTGTCCGACGTCTTTAAAAATCCAGACATCTATTCCGCGGCGAATGTGCAAGACCCTGTCCTGCCGATCTGCGACGCGGCGGCGGAAATCATAGCGACGCCGGACTACAACCCCATCGCCGTCATGTCGGACCGGGCGCGGCCCGATCACACCCGCATCCGGAAGTATACCTTGGCGGGTTTCTCTGGTCGCCGCATGCGGATTTTGGAGCCCTTCATCCGGCGACGCTGCGAGAGCATGGTCGACGCCATGCTTGCGAGCGGATCACCGGCGGAATTCGTCGGAGCGCTCGGCCACCCGCTGCCCGGTGAGACCATATTTCGCTTCATCGGCTTTCCCGAAGAAGACGATAAAAAGTTGAAGGATTGGACTACAAACCGCCTCGCCTTCACCTGGGGACAGACCAGCGATGCGGAACAAATCGATATCGCCGGCAAGATGCTCTCATATTGGCGCTACTGTGTGGATTTCGTGAAAATGCGGCAGTCCGACCCGGCGGACGATTTTACGTCGGAGCTGCTCGCCGCCCATGCGGATGACCCAGACGAGCTCAGCTACGAGGAAATCCAATCCATCGTCTACGGCCTCTCCTTTGCGGGGCACGAGATCGTCACCAATTTCCTGAGCAATGGGCTGGTTAGCCTGCTATCGGATCGCGGCCAATGGGAGGAAATCTGTGCGGATGCCGCTCTGATCCCCAACGCAGTCGAAGAAATCCTGCGCTACAACTCACCGCAGACGAGTTGGCGGCGGGTCGCAACCCAGGACACGGAACTTGCGGGATATGAAATTCCAGCGGGCACGCAGATATTCCTCTCACTCGGCTCTGCCAACCACGACGAGGCCCTGTTCGACAATCCTGAAACTTTCGATATCCACCGCGATAATGCCCGCGCCAACATTGCATTTGGTCGAGGTATTCACTTCTGCCTCGGCAAACGTCTCGCAATTATCGAAGCGACGATTTCCCTGGAAACTTTGACCCAACGGATAACGTCCCTCGACTTGGTCGCGGACCAACGATATGATTTCTTCCCGAATTTCACATTCCGAGGGCCGAAGGAACTCTGGCTGACATGGCAAGCCTAAGCGCCCAGAAATCACGGTGGATGGCCTCCCGGGTAAAAACGGGTTATTCTCCATAGAGCAGACACTATATTAGAGATTAAGGTTCTTACCGGACGATGAAACCAGTACAATCGCACCTCCTCTTCCCTCCCTGCCGGAGCCGAATCGTGGCGGGCGTCATCATGTTCGCGCTATTCTTTGGAATGATGTCCTTACTATCGGACTAAATTCGCATCGCGCATCGCGCCTCCCCATATGGGTTTAATTGGCGCTCAGAATCATTACATTAACGGCTTCAAGAGACTGCGCGTCTGGACGCGCTCGAGGGACACAACACAATGCCGATCATTATTCCGGACAATCTGCCCGCGCGGAAAACCTTGGAACACGAGGGTGTTCTGGTCATCAGCGAGCCGGAGGCGATCCGTCAGGACGTCCGGCCGATGCGTGTGGCCTTGCTCAACCTCATGCCGGAAAAAATCAAAACCGAGACGCAACTGACACGACTGATCGGCGCGACCCCATTGCAAGTCGAGATGACCTTGCTAACAACATCGAGCTATACGCCAAAAAACACCTCCGCAGACCATCTCCTTTCGTTCTACCAGTCGTGGGAATCCGTCCGCCACCTAAAGTTCGATGGTTTGATCATCACGGGTGCGCCAATTGAAACTATGCCGTTTGAAGACGTTAAGTATTGGGATGAGTTGACCCAGATTCTCGACTGGTCGCAGACGCATGTACAAGAGACTCTCAACATCTGCTGGGGCGGCCAAGCATCGCTCTACCACTTCCATAAAGTACCGAAATATACTCTTACGGAAAAGATATTCGGTGTTTTCCCCCACCGAATCGAGACGCCGAACACAACCTTCCTGCGCGGCTTTACCAACAACTTCCCTGTTCCGGTCAGCCGTCATGCCGAGCACCGTCGCGCGGATATCGAAACGGTCCCGGACCTCAGAATTCTCGCGAGTTCGGACGAATCCGGAATGTGCCTTATCCGCGACGAATCGCATCGACAGCTCATCATGCTCAATCATCTGGAATACGAACACGACACGCTCGCGGAGGAATATCACCGGGACATCGACGCCGGGATGGAAATCAAACCACCCTCCTATTATTTCCCGGAAAATGATCCGGCCCAGGAGCCAGTGAATTTCTGGCGACCCTTAGCGCACCTTCTGTTCGCGAACTGGATTAATTACCTCTACCAGACAAGTCCGTTCGACACGTCGGAAATTCCGCGCCCCTAAGAACGAGCGATTACCCGGCCCAACTCAAATCCGGGCGAGCGTCCTTCCAACTGGTCGCTTGCTCATAGGCATATCCGGCGCGCACCACCATCGCTTCGGTAAATGGCTTGCCGTTCAGCAACAGGCCAATCGGCAATCCTTTCGAGGTAAATCCACAATTGATCGACAGGCCGCAAAGGCCGAGGCGGTTGCCGATATTGGTGTTCGCCATGTATTGCCCGGCAAAGTCCAGATAGACCTCGAGCGATTCATCGACTGTCGCCACGGGCATGGCCGGAATGCGGCTTGAAGGCGACAGAATCACATCAACATCGCGCAGCGTTTCCAACTGCGCGGCGCGGAGTGATTTCAACTCCCGCATCATCTTTACGTAGTCGGTCGCAAGATAGTCACGCTCGCCCAACATACGGGGTCCGACGACCGGATCCATTAGATCGAGCTTGGTCTCGATACGTTCCGCGTGGATAATCGCCGCCTCCGTTCCGTTCACGTAGGAGCCCATCGCTGAAACCGCGGAGGCTTCTGGGTAGGCCACATTCTCGACCGTCGCACCCAGATCGCGGAACACATCCGCCGCCGCCAGTACTGCTTTCTCTACTTCGGGGTCGAGGTTGTCGAAGAATGCATTCTGCGGAATACCGATGCGCAGCCCTTTCGCCCCAACCTTCATGGAGCCAAGCACGTCTTCTGGGCTAATACCGAGGGTACTATGGTCCCGTGCGTCCTCGCCTTGGAGAATTTGATAGACCAGCGCCGCATCTTCGACACTACGGGTCAGCGGTCCCACAGAATCGAGAGTCCAACTGAGCGGAAAGATACCGAAACGACTAATCCGCCCAACGGTTGACTTGAGCCCCACCGTACCAGAGAGTCCCGCCGGCACTCGTACCGACCCACCCGTATCGGTGCCGAGACCCATCGGCGCCATACCACTGGCCACCGCGACAGCTGTCCCAGCGCTAGATCCGCCCGGCACGCAATGTTCCTCGCTCCACGGATTGTGCGGCGTTCCCTGAATGTGGTTAATGCCGACAATGCCCTTGGCGAACTCGACCGTGATGGTCTTACCGAGCACGATCATCCCTGCCGCTGCCAATCGCCGGGTCACTTCGCTTTCTTCGGTTTTCGGCGCGGTATCCAAGGTCCGCGAGCCCGCCGTCGTCGGCAATCCGACGACATCGTATAAATCCTTCACCGCGTAAGGGATGCCGTGCAGCGGCCCAAGATCGCGACCCGAATTCAACAAAGCTTCCGCCGCTTTCGCCTCCGCCATGGCACGTTCCGCCGTCACTAAATTGAAAGCATTTAGCGGCCCATTCAGCTTTTCGATGCGCGCGATCAAATGCTCGGTCAACGCCGTCGGTGTCGTCTCGCCCGACCGCAGCATCGCGGCCAATTCCGTCATCGATCGATAGTGAAGCGGCTGATCGCCCATAGTACCCTCCCGGCGTGAATTGATTTGTCGGCTGGAAACCTGCCGCGCAGGAGCGATCTTGATAATCTCGCTCGTATTTTACAAGGAATCGCTGCCATGAAATTCGGCGCTGCCATCTTTTTCACTGATTATTCGATTTCGCCGACCGCGTTGGCGCCTGCCCTTGAGGAACGAGGTTTCGATTCTCTCTGGTGTCCGGAGCATTCGCATATCCCCCTGTCGCGCGATTCTGAATGGCCACAGCAGGGCGAATTACCGAAGAAATATTACGACGTGATGGACCCCTTCATCACCCTGTCGCAGGCGGCAGCGGTGACCAAAACGCTGAAAGTCGGCACCGGTATCTGTCTCGTCCCGCAGCGCGATCCGATCCAGACGGCGAAGGAGATTGCTTCGCTCGACACTCTCTCCAACGGCCGGTTCCTGTTCGGTGTCGGCTCGGGCTGGAACGCGGATGAGTTGGCCAATCACGGCACCGAGTTCAAATCCCGGCACAAGGTCCTGGAAGAACGGATCGCGGCCATGCGCGTCATCTGGTCCCAATCAAAACCGGAATACCACGGCGATTACGTCAATTTTGATCCCATGATGACCTGGCCGAAACCGGTCCAACAGTCGGGCCCGGCGGTCTATATCGGCGGCGAATTCCCCTATGGAGCGCGTCGCGCCCTGGCGTTCGGGGACGGATGGCTACCGCACGCGAACCGCCCCGACTATGACTTGCTCGATAAATTACCAGAATTCCGGGAGATGGAAGCCGCTGCCGGCCGCGCGCCCGCCAGCATGCCGATCACGGTTTTCGGGCCAAAGGAAGAACGCGCCGTGTTCGAACGCTATGTCGAGGCGGGCGTCGAGCGGGTTGTCCTGAACATCGCACCGATGTCCGCGGACGAGACCCTGCCGATCCTCGACGAATGGGCTAAGTTAAAGGATGGGATCAGCTAAACCGGGGAGATACGCCCATGGCCATCGACGTTACCCGCAAACACGCAACATTCTTCGCAGAGGTCACCGGCGTCGACTTACGTGATCCCGACGAGGCGTGGCGCGAGGTCGAAGCCGCATTCAACGAACACGCAATTCTACTGTTCCGGGACCAGACCCTCAGCGACGAGCAACATATCGCGTTCAGCGAGCGGTTCGGCCTCGTCATCACCGCCACCAACTATCATTGGAAGACAGAGAAGCGCCGCGTCCACGCGCAGATGGCCGACATCTCAAATATCGGCAATGACGGAAGCATCCTGCCGCCGGATGATGAGCGCCGCATGCACAGCCGGGCGAATAGTCTTTGGCATACGGACAACACCTTCAAAATCGTCCCATCCCGGTGCTCGCTTCTGCTGGCACGCGAGATCCCCGAGGTAGGAGGTGACACAGAATTCGCCGATATGCGCGCCGCCTACGACGCTCTACCCCAAGCCACGAAGGACGAAATAGAGGACCTGTTGGCCGAGCACAGTATATTTCATTCCCGCTCCCTCTTGGGCTATGACGGCTTTACTGACGGCGCCAAGGCCGAACTACCGCCGGTCCCCCAAGTCCTGGTTCGCTACAATCCCACGACTAGTCGCAGGGCGCTCTATATTGCCTCCCACGCATCTCACATCTTGGGCTGGCCGGTTGAAAAGGGCCGCGCCCTCCTCGACGACCTCATGGCGCATGCAACGCAACCCGAGTTCGTCCATCGTCACGAATGGCGCGCCGGTGACCTGATCCTCTGGGACAATCGCTGCACCATGCATCGCGCCACTGAATACGACGACCTAAGCGCGCGGCGCGACATGCAGCGCACAACTGTCTCGGACGAGATTAATTCCGTCGAGCGGCGGGAGATGGAGCGAGGAAACGCGGCTTGATCCCTTCGCTCCACGCGCCAGTTTTAGTTCGGTCATGATTACACTTGGAATCGACGTTGGCGGGACCTTCACCGATTTGGTGATGCGGGATTCGCGCACTGGCGAGATGCGGTCGTTGAAGACGCCGACGACTCCGCCTCATTTCGCCGACGGCGTTCTCACCGCCATCCGCCTGACCAGCGCCGCACCCGGCGACATCACCGATATCGCACACGGCATGACCGTTGCGACCAATACAGCGTTGGAGATGAACGGCGCCAAGCTTGGGGTCATCACCACCCGGGGGTTCCGCGATGTGCTGGTGGTGGGCCGCGGTAATCGGACAATCCTCTATGATATCAAGGCCATACGTCCGCCACCACTGGTGCCGCGCCAGCGCGTGCTTGAAGTAGACGAGCGCATGACCGGCACGGGCGACGTTCATTTGGCGCTCGACGAAGATCAGGTCGCCGCTGCATGTAAGCGCCTGACCGAGATGGGTGTCGAAGCCGTTGCGGTGTGTTTCCTTCACTCATATGCCAATTCAGACCATGAGAACCGCGCGGCAGAAATCGTGCGGCGCGAGATGCCGGGTATCGCCGTCTCCGTCTCCTCGGAAATCCTGCCGGAGTACCGTGAGTTCGAGCGCTTCTCGACAACTGCGCTCAACGCCTATGTGGGGCCGAAAGTTTCACAGTATCTCGACCTCTTAGCATCGGGCCTAACCGACGGCGGCATCGACGCGCCACTGCGGATCATGGGCTCCAATGGCGGGACCTGGAGTGCCGCCGCTATGGCGCACGAACCGGTCAACGCCATGCTGTCGGGACCGGCCGGCGGGGTGACGGCATCCATCGGCATCGCGCGGTTGCTCGAAATTCCCAACATCATTACCTACGACATGGGCGGCACCAGCACCGACGCCTGTCTTATCCGGAATTACGAATACGGCATGACCACCGAGGGCCATGTCGGCATGTGGCCGAACCGCGCGCCGCAGATCGAAATCAAAACCGTCGGCGCGGGCGGCGGTTCCATCGCCTATCTCGCCCCGGGAAAATTTCTGAATGTGGGACCCCGTTCCTCGGGTGCCATTCCCGGCCCCGCCTGTTATGGACGGGGCGGCACGGAGCCCACGGTCACCGATGCGAATGTAGTGCTGGGGCGGTTCCGCCCGGACCTGGCGCTCGGTGGTGAGATCGAATTGGACCAAGATGCCGCGCGCACGGCGGTAGCAGCACTTGGCGAGGAATTGGGCCTGACGCCGGAGCGAACGGCGGAAGGGATTGTGCGCCTCGCGGTAGCGCGAATGACCGCCACCGTGAAGGAAATATCCGTCATGCGAGGCCTCGACCCGCGCGACTTCACACTCCTCGCTTATGGTGGTGCGGGCCCCTTGCATGCGGCGGCTATCGCCGAGGAACTGGGCATTACCGAGATCGTCATTCCACCGATGCCGGGCGCCTTTTCCGCCTATGGTTTGCTGACGGCGGATACCCGCTACGACGTCACCCGCACGCGGTTGACGCGCCTGAGCAATACCACGCTTGAAGACCTACAGGCCCTGCTGGAGCCACTCCGTGAGGAAGCTCGCGAACGCCTGCGCCGGGACGGATTTACCGAAGAGAATATTCGCCTGCAAGTCTTCCTCGATATACGGTTCGTCGGACAAGCTTTCGAGCTGACGACCCCAATGCCGGATGCACCTGAAACCCTTGATGAGATCGCCGCAGCGTTCCAAGCAGTCTACGAGGAACGCTATGCGCAAAGCGATACAGCTCCGGCGGAGATCGTCTCCTTCCGGGTCGTCGGATTGGGTAAGGCGCCCTCGGTCGAATTGCCGGAGCATACCGGCGATGCCTCTGCCGAGATCGAGACACGCTCGGTTTCCTTTGACAGCACCTTTGTGGAGACCGCGATCCATCGCCGCGAGGCGTTGCGGGTCGAGACGGCTATGCCCGGCCCGGCCATCATCGAGGAGGACGGTGCGACCACGGTCGTGCCGCCCGGCTTCAATGCCACCCTGGACCGTTTCGGCATTCTGACCTTGCGGAGGGTCGACAATGGCTGACATCGATCCGATCACCCTCGAAGTCGTCACAGAAGGCTTGATCTCGGTCGTGCGGGAAATGCGCGCGACGGTGTTCCGCACCGCGCGTTCGGTCGCCATCTATGAAGCACGCGATTTCTCCTGCGGATTGTTCGACGCAAAGGGGCAGGTGGTCGCGCAATCGGAGGATATCGGCTCGCATGTGGTGCCGCTGCCCTGGTCAGTTGAGAGCGCACTCGACGACCTCGGCGACGATCTATCTCCGGGCGATATCATCCTGATGAACGATCCGTATCGAGGCGGCACACATCTGAACGACGTCACGATCATCTATCCAGTTTTCGAGGACGGCGAGCTAGTATTCTTCCCCGCCGTGCGGGAGCACTGGGCCGATGTCGGCGGCGCGGTGCCGGGCTCCATGTCGGGAACGGCGACCGAAATCTACCAAGAAGGCATGCGCATTCCGCCGGTGAAAATCGTCGAGAAGGGCGAGATCAACAAACCGCTGATGGAAGTGTTGCTCTCGAACATGCGGGTGCGCGAAGAACGCCTCGGCGATTTCAACTCAAGCCTCGCCGCATGCCGTACCGCTGAACGTCGCCTTACAGAGCTAACGTCACGTTATTCCATGCAAGTACTGCTCGATTGCGTCGAGTTGAACCTTCAGCGTTCCGAAGTTCGAATGCGCGAGAACATCAAGGCGCTGCCGGACGGACAATATTACTACGAAGATTATCTGGAAACCTTCGGGCCCGACGGCTTTGAGCCGTTGTTACTGCCACTGAACTTGACGATTTCCGGCGACGAGATGACCGCCGATTTCACCGGTGCCTCGCCGCAGGTTCCTGCTCCCGTCAACTCGACGCTTGCAGTCACTGCCGCATCGGTCTACATCGCGCTGAAGTCGACACTCGATCCCGCGCACGCGCTTAATCACGGTTCCTTTCGGCCCGTCACGGTCGTGGCTCCAGAGAAGACCATCGTCAATGTTGGCCACCCAGCGCCCGCAGGCTCACACGGCGAGATCCGCAAGCGGGTCATCGCAACAATGTTGGGCGCCCTCTCAAGGGCCTGCCCGGAACTGGTCTCCGCCGATATTCACCGCACTTCCTTCCATAATTTGATCGGCGGCATCGATCCCGCAACCGGGTCCGAATACGTACATTATGAATGGGCCTGCGGCGGCAATGGCGGATTTATGGAAGCCGACGGGCCGAGCGCCATGGCGGCGATCGATTGGGGCGACCTAACCACGGTGCAGCCAACGGAAGTGTTGGAGAACCGTTTCCCTCTTCACATCGAATGGACGCAATTGGGTCTGGATTCGGGCGGACCAGGACGGCATCGTGGTGGCCTCGGCATGCGCCGGGCATTGCGGCTCACACGGGGCACAGCGGCGTATTCGTTGTTATCGGACGGTGCCATCATGCCGCCCTTCGGCATCCATGGCGGCGAGACCGGCGCGCCCGTCGATAGTTACGTCATCAAAGCGGACGGCAGCGAGCATCACTTCAGTTCGCCCGGTAAGGTTGGCGGACATCCCCTCAACGCGGGCGACACGGTAATCCTACAATCGGCGGCGGGCGGCGGCTACGGCGACCCACTGACGCGCGACCCGGAAGCGGTACGGCGTGACGTGATCAACGATCTTGTCTCCATCGAGATCGCCGAAGAAATTTACGGCGTCCAATTAACCGCTGCTGGCGAGATCGATGATGCTGCGACGGAGACCCATCGAGCCGAACTCGCCGCGTCCCGTCCGAGTGTGCGCGTGAAGGCGCAGGATCACGACCCCTATACCGCGTCGGGGCCAAGCAAACGGCGTCTCATTCGCCTGCACCCTGACGACATCGCCGCGCACGGATTGACCGCCAACCAGAAAATCGAATTGCTGGACGCAGTGGGCCCGCCGTTGCGCGGCTGGGTCATGTCGGACGGCGAGGTTGCGCCGGGAACGGTCCCGCTCGACCCGAACGGCCTACTCTCACTCGGCGTTGAAGACGATGCGGAAGTGCAGCTTCGCCCGCTATATACACCGGTCGTGAAATATCGCGCGGCGCCTGTATCCTGAGGCTTCGCCTTTCACAGGACTGGAGGCCCCAATGCCCAATTTCATTATCGTCTATCATGGCGGGAACAAGCCCGAGACCAAAAAGGCTGGTGCCGCGCAAATGGCGGAATGGAAGGCCTGGGTCGACGACCTCGGCGATGCCTGCGTCAATCCAAGCACGCCGCTCGGTCAATCCAGGATCGTCAGCGCCGTAGGCTTCTCGGACGACGGCGGGTCCAACGCCATGTTGGAATTCTCCGTCGTCATGGCCGCCGATATCGACGCGGCTTTGGAATTGGCGAAGCGCTGCCCCTTCCTCGATTTCGGTGGCACCCTTGAAGTCGCCGAGATGTTAGAGATGCCGTAGCGCGTCTTGCTACTCCTGAAACTTTACATCCGCCATGGCTTCGATAACTTTCCTAACTTCATCCGTATTGGCGCCATCTTCGCATTCATAGACACCGGTCTGCAGGAGGCCTCTCGCGATATTGTGCATTAGCATCGGCGCGCCGCAGTTCATGCCAAGCTGCGTCGCCAGACTGACATCCTTCAACATCAGCGCCATCGCAAAATTCGAACTCGCCCGACCTTCAATTAAGGCGGGTAAGCCGCGCTCCGTCGCGCCGCTGCGGCCAGATGACTTGTTGATGACCGCATCCATGGTCTCCAGCGACAAACCATACTTCCGCCCCATAGCCACAGCTTCGAACATCGCCAAGCTGTTGCAGGCGGCGATCGTATTGTTGACCAGTTTCACCACATGGCCATTGCCGATCTCTCCGCAATGGATGACGTTCGGGCTGATGGATTCGAAATATGGTTTCACCTTCTCAAACGCCTCCATCGATCCACCCGCCATGATCGCGATGGTGCCGGCATCGGCACCCGCCGGGCCGCCGGAGACAGGAGCGTCAATTAAGGTAATACCTTGCTCCGCCAGTTCCGTCGCCATGGCCCGCGTTTGATCGGGATCGCCGGAAGTTTGGTCGACGACAATCTTACCCGGCGTCAAGCCTTCTAGCAGGCCCCCTTCGCCAAAGATCGCGGCGCGCACATCTGAGGACCGCGGCAGACACAGTAGGACAATATCGCATTCCCGCGCGAGCGACGCACCATCTTGCGCCGGAATGGCACCGTTTCGGGAAAATTCAGCAACTGCCTCCGGCTTGAGGTCCAACACCCGCAGTTTGTGCGACAACATGAGCCGCCGCGCCAAAGCGCCGCCCATAGCTCCCAAACCAACATAACCCAGTTCCATGATTATTCTCCTAACAGAGTGACCTAAATGCAGGCCTGGGCCTGCGGACGTTTGTAATTAGTGATCTAGATAGATTTTCCTGACTGCCACCGACACTCATTCGGCGTCGATACGAAGCCCTGCCTGATGCAGCAATGGCATGACGCGTTTGCCGAAGAAATCGAGATCCGGCAGAAAATCGTAAAAATTGATCTGCATACCGTCACAACCAGCACGTTTCAGCTTGATAAACCAATCGACGATTTGCTCCGGCGTACCGACCAGATGCACGTTGCCGCCGACCGCCCAATTATCTGGCGAATGTCCCTTCCAGGACGACTGATCGCCACCCATGAACGTGGCAACGAAATTGTCGACCGCAACTTGATCGCGCTGATCCAGGATACGCTGATACTGCGCCCGCGCCGCTTTTTCCGTCTCGCGGCAAATCACGTGCGGGTTGATCATGATTTTAATGCGGCGCCTCTTGGCGCGAGCCGATTGGCGGATCTTCTTAATGTGCGCCGGTAAAGTACGGCACGCATCAACCGGGTCGGCACCGCCTGGACTGGTAACGAAGATGATGTCGGAATGATCCGTCGCATAATCGATCCCGGCGGGCGACGAGCCCGCGTTGACCATGACAACAGAGCGGTTGACCGGTTTTGGCGCTACGTAAGCACCCTCGGTCTGCCACCATTTCCCCTTGAATGTCAGTTCCTCATCCTCTGACCACAGACGCCGCATGATGGTGGTGAATTCGGATGCCATCGCGTAGCGCTGGTCGTGCTCAATCGGCTTGAGGCCAAACATCCGGAACTCGCTCTCCTTATAGCCGGTGACCACGTTCAATCCCCAGCGTCCGCCACTCATGTGATCGATCACCGCACCGTATTTCGCGAGGTGCAGTGGATGCCAACCGTAGAGGATATGCACAGTGGCGATCAGCAAGGCGTTCTTTGTGATTGGTGCGAGACCCGCCGATGTTATGAACGGATCGAGAGTATTCTCACGGAAATTAATGTCGCCGCCGTAGCCGCCTTTCCCCATCCATTGCGCGAGCGCGAAGAGAATATCGAAACCGAGCCGGTCGGCCTTACGCGCACATTTGGCGTTGTATTCAAAATCCCACGAAGTCTTACGCGGCGCCCTAGATGGACTCCAAGCGCCTTCCTGATGCGGCATAAACAACCCCAGCATTAGGGGTTGTTTGCTGGCCCGCTCGAAAGCGGTCGGCGGAGCGCTCTTGCGGCGTTTTGTTCCAGTCGGGCTCATACGCGGATCCTCGTGCTCAAGTGGTATTAACCTTAGAGACAATATGCTGATCCACATGCAGGGGAATGACCGGCTCACTTACCATTGACAGTCCCGTCCGACTGGTCCGCAATGGTGGCGAAATGAACGTCCAAAACACCATTCACGATCCGTTGAACCGAGCCACGATGCTTGGCGAAGAAATCGCGGCGGCAGCGGACGAGATCGAGCGGACGCGCCGCATTCCCGCAGAATTTCTTGCCCACATACACGAAGCTCGACTGTGCCGCATGTTGCTGCCCCGCGCTTTTGGCGGTGACGAGGTCGAGCCGGGAACCTACCTCCTGACGATTGAAGCTGTAGCGCGGGCCGATGCGTCCATCGCGTGGAACTTGTTCGTCGCCAACAGCGCTGCATTAATCGCACCGCATCTCGAGCCGGAGACTGCACGCACCATATTCGCGCCCGCCAACGCCTTGGTCGCCTGGGGTCCACCGAATGCGACCGTTGCGACAGTCGAGAGCGGCGGCTACCGGGTCAGCGGCCGCTGGGACTTCGCCAGTGGATGCCGTAGCGCGACCTGGATGGGTGTGCATTGCCAAGTCGCGAGTGCCGACGGAACGCTCCGGCTGAATGCAGCGGGAATGCCAGCGATCCGCACCATGTTATTTCCCCGCGCGGAGGCCACATTGATCGATACTTGGGACACGATCGGCCTTCGCGGGACTGCATCGGATTCCTATACTGTCGAAGATTTGTTCGTGCCGGACGCATATACCGGGACGCGAGAGGAACCCGAATCGCGGCGTGATCCGGGGCGCCTATATGCGTTCCCCATGCAAGGCCTGTATGCCATTGGCGTGGCGGGAGTCGCCTTGGGGACAGCCGGTGCGATGCTCGATATGTTCAAGACGCTTGCAGGGGACAAGACGCCGCGCGGGCTCGCTAAACTCGCCGACCGCGCCGCCGTACAATCCGGCGTTGCCCAAGCCGAGGTCAGGCTCGGTGCGGCCCGCGCGTATGCGCTGGAGGTGCTGGCGGAAGTTTATGCCCGCGCCGAATCGGAAGGTGTTATCGATTTCCCCGACCGGGCGAAAACCCGCTTGGCCGCGAGCAATGCTATTCACGGCGCCATCGAGGTTGCGGATTGGGTTTACAAACAAGCCGGTGTCGACGCCATCTTCCCCGGCGGGCCGTTCCAACGGCGCTTTCGCGACATCCACACCCTCTCCCAGCAAATCCAATCCCGAGATGCCCATTTCGAGGCGGTAGGTCAGGTTTTGCTCGGCAATCCGCCAAAAATATTCTTTTGAAATTATGAAATGCTTTTCATCGATCTAATCGATGCCCAATTCGATGCGAATGTGTGATCCCGAATAAAGGAGCCAGTAGATGCCGAGACTACCGTTCCCGTCCGATACGGACGATTTTTCCGACGAGACCCGCGCCGCTGTGCGGCATATCCAGGAGACGCGAGGCAGTATGCCGCCGCCAAGTAGCTATCTTACCTATGCGGGACAAGCGGGAGCGAGGCTCTCCGACCTTGTGGAACATCTGCGCTACCACACGTCTTTGAGCCCTGCAGAATCGGAACTTGCGATCTGCACGGCGGCGCGCGCCGCCAATGCCGACTACATATGGGGCGCTCATGTCCGATTGGGTTTGCAGGCGGGCACCCGTGAGGAAGCGATCCGTGCAGTCGATACCTATGGGCCATTGGATGGTCTCACGGCCGACGAGGCACTGATCATCCGCTTTGGGCGCGAACTACTGGAAGCGCCAAAAGTGAGTGACGAGACATTCGACGCCGTGCGGGCACGCTACGGTGAAAACGGCGTCTTAGAGCTGACCGCCGTCATGAGCGTCTACATGATGAATGCCAGCATCTTGCGCGTGATGGATCATCAACCCGCGGCAGACGCGCGGCATCTCACACCGCGGTAGGTCTCGGATCAGGGCGCGTTCGCCTTCAGGAACATGCGCACATGGCGCACCGCCAGCGGAATCCGCTCCTTGTCTTCCTTCCAGGGATAAATGCTGACTTGGGAATTCGGCGCAAGTAGCGCCGATTCCATCGCTACCGCGTAGGGATGTGCGGGAATGTCGTCTGGCAGAACGAGGACCGGCGTCTCGCAACCGCGCACGAAATCGCGCGTCACGGTAAAAACAAAATCGGCATTATCGCGGTACATTTTATTGAGGAAAGCTTCGACCGTCTCCATGGTGATGTCCGGGCGCTCCGCGAGGAGCTTTGGGGCCCATCCCTCAATATTGTTCTGATGGAACAAGTCGGGCATCTCCGGACGGATGCCGCTCGGGTGGACCATAACGGCGGCGGTGATACGGCCTGGTGCGCGGCGCAATAGGTTCCAGGAAAACGGGCCACCGATGCAGAACCCCATAACCATGAACTTGTCGACACCGAGATGTTCCAACAGGCCGAGTTGGTCGTCGGCGAACGAGTCCCACGGTTGGTCGACCTCGAGCGGGCCGGAAGATGCGCCGCCATTGGCGTTTCGCAGATCCATTGTGATGCAGCGATACTCGCCCGCAAATTCCTCCATCGGATTGAAGGCATGGCTTGCGAGGCCCGCCATGGTCGCGTTCAAACCGCCGCCAGGGATGATCAATAACGGAAAGCCGGACCCGGCTTCCTCGTAGCTAATGCGAACCGGCCCATTCTCATAAATCGGCATATCGTCTCTCCCTTATTGATTTGGTCTCGGCGACCAATCGTATATGCGTTGCAAGGAACCGCCCATCAATGTCTCGCGCTCGTCCGGCGACAGACGGTCCGTCATCCGGAAGGGCTCGACACCTTGGGCGTAATTTATGATTTCCATCGCACGGGTCCAATCGGTCCCCCACATACAGCGGTCCAGCCCGAAAGCGTCGAACACCCGGGCCAATGGGTCCCAAAGGTCGTCATAGGGGAACGGCGCATGCGACAGCGTACAGGCCCCGGTCACTTTCACGGCAACATTATCGTATTGCGCCAAGTTTAGAAGTTTGGGGAGTTCGGCGAATGGGTTTTGCGGGACCGGTGGGTGATGCGGTTGTTCCAACCCCAAATGATCGACGACCAATTGCGTCTCCGCATTGCGGGCCGCGAGTTGGCCGACCTGCGCCAACCGTCCCTTGCAGGAAAGATTGACCGGTAATCCGTGGCGGGCGGCGGCACTCAGAACATTGGCGATGCCGGGATCGTTGCCGTCGGTGGAGGCGGTTTGGCTGAGCATGATGCGAATAGCGACCGTTCCAGGGTGCTCGGCCCAATCCGCGATGGTTTCGGCCACGCCGGAATCGCTCGGGTCGACGGGTTTGACCAAACAGAAGCGGCCGGGATGCGCCACTTGGACGGAGAGCGCGTAACTCTCGTCATAGCGATAGAGCGTCCAGGGCGAGACCAAGATAGCCCCATCGACGCCGACCGCATCCATCGCGGCGACCATATCGTCGCCGGTGACTTCCGGTGGTCCCGCCAGTGTCGCGGCCCAGGGCCGCGCCGCGTGATCCCACTCATAGGCGTGGACCTGTGCATCGATCGTCGGCATCGACATCCCTCATGCATGGCGCGCTATTTCAATCCTATATCAATCATAGGGCCGAGCCGGGAGAATCCGACACCAACCGGTAACGGCCGACAGGGGGATAGTTATGATCGTGAATATGGAAACCCGGTTGGCGATGCGGATCGGTACCTTCGTGCCGGCGGCACATGCGCTCGACTTCCGTTATCCGGTACTCGATGGTGGTGTCACGCCGACTGTGCAGGCTTTCGTAGGTGGTGTCACCGATCGCGAAACCCGCGCCGCCTCCCTGGATCACCCGAGGCGTGGCGTAATCCTGATCGAGGGACCTTATGCGGATATGTCCGTGCTACCACACGACCTGTGGGCCTCCTGTCCAGCACCACCCGCCCACGAATGGGTGCTGGAACAAATTTGCCCGGGCGGCGAAGCATCGCCAGACGCCGCCGGCGGGCTCTGTATTTCCGCGATGGAAGTTGACCCCGACATCGAAGATGAATTTAACGAGTGGTATAACGAGGAGCATATGCCGCTGATGGACGCGGTAACGGGCATGTTAGCGGCGCGGCGCTTTCGCGCGACTGGCGGCTTGCCCCGATACGTCGCCGTCTATCACCTGGAATCCGCTGCCGTCTATCTGGAACGGAGTTGGGCGGAGGCCAATCAGACCCCTTGGATTCGCCGTATCCATCGCCACCGGTTGCGCACCTTGCACATGATCTTGGATCGGGTCGAGCTAGCCGGATAAGGCGAAGCCGAGCCCGTCGACAACGATCAGCTTCAGCGCCAATCCGACGAGCACGATACGAAAGCCCAACATAAAATACCGCTCGTCCATCTTGGCGAGAACAGCCCGGCCAACACGGGTGCCGATTATTGCGGCCGGGACCATGAATAATATTGTCGGGCCGAATTCGATAAAGCTGAAACCGATCAAGCTAAACCCGGCAATCTTCAGCAAGTTGCCGAGAAATCCGAAGAAACCGAGCGTTCCGACCATCGCCTCTTTCGAGAGATCCTTGCGGATGATCAGAACACCGAGGATCGGCGCGATCACACCCACCACCATATTCAAAGCGCCGGTGACGAGGCCGATAGGAAAGAACGCCCACAGCGGCACATCGCTTTCACGCCACTTCCCGATCCGACGCGCCGCCAGAGAAATGAGTACGAAACAACCGATCAGAATTTGGATAGCTTCGGTCGGAAGTCCCTGAAACAATTCCAATCCCAGCCACACACCCAAAGGCATGAACGCCGCAAACCGGAATATAACGGGCCAAGCCATATGCTTCCACAAAAGCCAGACCCGCGTCGTGTTCGATGCCAGTTGCACGACCCCATGAACCGGGATGGCCGCCGCCGGTGACATCACCTGCAGCATGATCGCGATCAGCGCGGTCCCGCCACCGGCGCCAACGACAGCAGTTAGTGCCGACGTACAGAAGGCTGCGGTAGAGAGCAGGAGTATTTCCAACGGTGTCATGGACGCTGTCTTTCCGATAATTCTGATTGATCTTTAGGTCGATCGCGGTGGTCCACCGAGCGCTATATCGTCCTGCAATAAAGCGTCGGCTAGGAAATCAAATACGAGGCGAATGCGACGACTTGTATGAAGTTCACGATGCGTGGTGAGCCAAATCGGGATCGGCAAAGGATCCAATTCAGGAAAGAGCCTTTCGACTTCAGGTGTCATCGTGGCGAGCTCCTCGATCATGACGCCGATCCCGAGACCTTGCTTGACCAATTCCCAGCTGACGACACCGCTATTGGCCGCAAGCTTAAAGTTATCCTTGGTGACCGAAAGACCGAGTACGATCAAATGTTTTAGGAACAGATCAGTGCGTTCGAACCCAATGAAGACAGCACCCGTTAGTTCCTTAATGGAGGCAGGATGCCCATAGCGTTCCAGATACGCGGGCGTGGCATAGAAATTCGCCGATGTTTCGCGGACTAATTCGGCAATGAGATCCGAATCCTGCGAGGGCGCGTGGCGGATCGCAATGTCGGCCTCGCGGCGCTTCAGGTCGCTGTTCGCATTCGAAGCGACGATCTCCACTTCTATCGCTGGCGCCAATTCGCGAAGCTGTTTCAATATTCCCGGCAGAAAATATGTCGACATCACATCGGTTGCGGTAATGCATACCTGACCTTCAATCATCTGTGATTGTCCCGATGCCGCAACCGAAACGCGGCTCGCGGCCTCGCCCATGGCCCGCACATGATCGAGTAATTCAAGACCTGACTGCGTCAGCACCAGGGACCGACCAACCCGTTCGAAGAGGGTGACGTTAAGCTCTTCCTCCAACGCCGCGACCTGACGCCCGACCGTCGGTTGCGTCAGACCCAGGGCGCGGGCCGCCGCCGAGAGAGACCCCTCCTCTGCCGTTACTAGGAAGGCTCGAGTTTGGTTCCAATCAAACGATACATTTCGCCAATTCATGCATATTTGTATATATAAACTACGAATTTTGCCAATTGATCTCCAATTTACGTATGTATATGTAGCCGCACATCGGCATCGAATGGATGGCGACGTCACATATCCGGAGAGAAGCATGAAACAATCGAGCAAGATTTAGGATCGATTTGCGAAGGGCTACGCGAAACGTCCCATCTCCAACCAAGCGTCCTATGAGCGGAAGCTGCAGGCCACACAAGGCTACCTGCGCCCGGATATGGAACTCTTGGAGTTCGGATGCGGCACCGGTTCGACCGCACTGATCCATGCGCCACATGTGAAGCATATTCTCGGCATCGATTTCTCAGCCAAGATGATCGAATTTGCGCAGGCAAAAGTGGATGCGGCCGGCGTGAAAAACGTGACCGTCAAACAATCCTCTATCGAAGAATTGGATTAACCGGAACAGTCCGTCGATGCGGTTCTGGGAATGAGCATCCTTCACCTCCTAGAGGAAAAGGAAGACACTCTCAACAAGGTCTACCGATTGCTAAAGCCGGGTGGGGTTTTTATCACGAGCACCGTCTGCATCGGCGATACGATGAAGTTCTTCAAGTTCATCTTACCAATCGGGTATTTCCTCCGCTTGATACCCTTGGTCAAGGTCTTCACCGCCAAAGAGCTCGAAGAAAGCCTGACCCAGGCCGGTTTCGCCATCGATCACAAATGGCGACCGGGAAAAGAGAAAGCCATATTCATCGTCGCCAAGAAACCAGCATAGAAAGCTAACCGGTCGTCCGTCCGCTCTCTTCTATTTCCGCCGCCGCGATGGCCTTGGCGAGAGCCGCGTGCAATTCCTTCGCGGACTCCAAAGACATTTCGACCGCGGCTCTAGCACCCGGGCCACGCGCATGATTGACGAAATCAATCGTAATGGCGTCTTCCAACATGGCGTAGTGCGGGTGGTCGTAGGAGACGACGGAATTGGTCAGTGGAAACCATCCGTCATTTCCGCGACCGGCCCCTTCGGCTTTGACGATCTCGACGATTGACGTGCACATCCGTTCCTACCCGGCCAAATGCTTCTGGAAGAATGCGAAGACTTTCTCCCAACCGTCCATCGCCTGTTCGATACAGTACATTGGCCGATGGTAATAAAAGAACCCATGCCCCGCGCCGTCATAACGGTGGAATTCGTAATCCTTACCGTGCTTTTTCAGCTCAGCTTCATGCAGGTCCACTTGTTCCGGGCTGGGTGCACGGTCTTCATTGCCGAACAGGCCCAACACCGGGCACGAAAGATCCTTGGTAAAATCGATCGGCGGCACCGGTTGCTTCTCCGGCCTGTCGTCCTCGGCCTGCACCACGCGCCCGCCCCACAGATCGACGACGGCGCCGATGCTACTGGTATGGCACGCATAAAGAAAAGCCTGACGCCCGCCAGAGCAACTGCCGATCACGCCAACCTTGCCGTTGGTGTAGGGTTGCGCGCGCAACCACTGCACGGCCCCTTCGGTATCACCAATCACCTGATCGTCCGGGACACCGCCTTCGGCACGGGCCTTGGCGGCTACATCCTCGGCATTGCCCTCACCGACCCGGTGATAAAGATTGTGGCTAATGGCGGCATAGCCATGATGAGCGAAGCGTCGCGCCGCCTCACGGTACCACTCGCTCCAACCCGGCAAATGATGGATGAGCACAACGCCGGGAAACGGGCCGGGCCCAGTCGGGCGCGCCGCATAAGCCGAGACCATTTCGTTGTTATGGCCGTTGATCGATAGAGTCTCCGCAATCATACCTTCGTAAGCCATCTCCATCCCCTTTTCCGAATGCAAATTCCAAGCGCTTCCGTCATGCGAGCCACACGGCTCGGCGCAAGCGTCACACTAATGAATTGCGATTAGTGGATTTGGGATCAAGGGTGAGCTAGCGCAGTTGATCGCCGGAATTTCTCCCATCACGTAAGGTTTCGGAAACATTTAACAATTATGCTGCGACGCAACATAATTACCGTGCATTGCAATACAATTCCTATATGAATGCACCTCCGCTTTCCCAACGTCCCAATCCGAGCATTTCAATTTTGCCGAAACCTTCTCCCTCCGCCACGCCCACTATGGCCTCCCTTCGTACATGCATACCCAATAATCGGGGAAAGCTTTCCGCCACACTCCTCAAGACGGAGATCCTTTCAGGCCTCACCGTGGCGCTTGCCTTGGTGCCCGAAGCGGTGGCGTTCTCATTCGTCGCCGGTGTGCACCCGTTGATCGGACTTTATGCCGCCTTTATCGTTGGCTTAATCACTGCGGTAATAGGCGGGCGGCCCGGTATGATTTCGGGCGCAACCGGCGCGCTAGCGGTCGTGATGGTAGCCTTGGTGGCCGATCACGGCGTGCAATATCTCTTTGCCACTGTCGTACTGATGGGGATCTTGCAAATGGCGGCCGGCGTGTTTCGCCTCGGAAAGTTCATCCGCCTCGTGCCACATCCGGTCATGTTGGGATTCGTCAACGGGCTCGCCATTGTCATCTTCATGGCTCAACTGACACAGTTTCAAGTCCCGGGAGCGGATGCGCTGAGCGGAGAGAAAGTCTGGATGACCGGCTGGCCGCTGGCGACCATGCTGGGTCTCGTGGCGCTGACCATGGCCATCATCTATATTATGCCGAAGATAACGTCCGTCGTTCCGGCCCCTCTGGCGGGGATACTCGTCGTGGCCGGCCTTGTCATCGCTTTCGGTATCGATGTGCCGAGGGTCGGCGATCTAGCCTCCATCAAGGGCGGGCTACCCGCATTCGAAATTCCCACCGTCCCGCTGACCTGGGAAACCCTGACGATCATCTTCCCCTACGCCGTCATTCTTGCCGCAATCGGTTTGATCGAGAGTCTTTTGACCTTGAACCTGGTCGGTGAAATTACGAAAAAACGCGGCGGCGCATCCCAGGAATGCATCGCCCAGGGTATCGCGAATACAGTGACCGGGTTTTTCGGCGGAATGGGTGGTTGTGCGATGATCGGGCAATCGATGATCAACGTGAAATCGGGCGGGCGCACCCGCATTTCCGGCATCGTGGCTGCTTTATTCCTACTCGCGTTCATCTTGGTGGCTTCGGGCCTGATCGAACAGATTCCCTTGGCCGCCCTCGTCGGCGTCATGTTCATGGTCGTGATCGGCACATTCGCCTGGCAAAGCCTGACGATCCTGCGCCGCATTCCCCTGACGGACGCACTCGTGATGGCATTGGTGACCGTCGTCACTGTGATGACAGATTTAGCCATCGCCGTCGTCGTCGGCGTGATCGTCTCCGCCTTGGCTTATGCCTGGAACAATGCGACCCGAATTCACACGAATACGGAAACCACGGCGGATGGGGAGAAGATATATAGAATCGAAGGCCCGCTCTTTTTCGGTTCGGTTGACGGGTTTGCCGAACTGTTCGATCCCGCCGCCGACCCCGCATCGGTCACCGTCGATTTCGCCAACAGCCGTGTCGTCGATCAATCGGCCCTACAGGCTATTGAGGCTTTGGCCGCTCGCTATGAAGCTGAAGGCAAAGCCTTGCAGTTGCGCCATCTCTCTCGGGATTGCCACGCGCTTTTGAACAGAGCCGGTCAGCTGATACTGGATATGGACGACGATCCGGACTACGGCCTGGCGGTCGACTATTCTATCCGTACCGGGATCATGGCGACCAAGCATTAAGCCGGCACTTCTCCCGCGATAGACAAGCGGCGCATCTCGCGGCGTTGGCCGTGGTAGTCGTTCAGCGCAAAATGCTGTGCCGCCCGGTTGTCCCAAATCGCAAATGTGTTCGGCGCCCAGGAATATCGGCAGGTGAATTCCGGGCGGCTCTTATGACGATATAGATACTCAAGAACCGGTTTACTCTCTTCGCGGGTCCAACTGACGAAATGGGTCGTATGCAATGCGTTCACATACAGCGCCTTGCGGCCCGTCTCCGGATGCGTGCGCACCACCGGATGAATACCTTCCAGATCCGCATCGTGCTTGATGAGCTTGACGCTCTGATAGCTGTTGCCTGACGCACGCCCACCATCTTTTCGCGCGGCAGAGCTGTTCACGGCTCGCAAGGGAGCGAGCATTTCCTTCATACCGTCCGACAACGTCTCATAGGCAAGATACATGTTCGCGAATATGGTATCACCACCCACTTCCGGTACCTCGATGGAATAGAGGCCGGTCGCCATTGGCGGGCGTTCCGTATATGTGGTGTCCGAATGCCAGCCTTCGCCGAAATTCTTCCGCTCGCTTGCCTCTTTGATCAGCGGAATGACGTAAGGTTCCTCCTTCAACCCTTCGATAAAAGGGTAGTAAGCGAGTTCGCCGAAGTGTGCCCCCGCGACCGCCATTTCCGGTG
>CAXAGK010000004.1:0-27470 GCA_963968305.1 uncultured Rickettsiales bacterium
AACGGGTCCAGGAAATGGACGGCAAGCGGGATCACCGCATGGACCGGACCATCCCAATTAACGAGCGCTTCGAAGACAAACATCCCATCGATATTCAACCGGGTGGCCTATTAGAAGAATTGTTCGATGGCGCGCGTCGCGTCATGGTCAATTCGCTCCATGCGCAGGCGGTTGACCGACCGGGCGACGGTGTTTTCGTCGAAGCCCTCAGCGATGACGGCGTCATCGAAGCCATCAGCGTTCCCGAGGCACCTGCCCTCACTTTCGGTGTTCAATGGCATCCGGAACACCCGAACATCCGGGATAATAACGTCAACGGTCGCCTGTTCGCGACGTTCGGCGATGCCGTGCACGCCCATTGCGGTGAACGAACGGGAATGAGCACCGGCACGAGAGCTGCCTGACACGAAGGGAAATGGCGCGAGCATGCATGAAGTCCGCGATATTAAATGCCAGGTCGAGACTCTCGATCAGCTGACCCACGACACCCGCCTCATTCGTCTGAGTGTGACGGACGGAGCGCCGCTCGAATTCAGCGCCGGGCAATACGCCAAAGTCATCTACGCCAATAACGTTGAAAAATATTATTCCATCGCCAGCCTGCCGGGCGATACGAGCATAGAATTCCACATCCGGCGCTCCGGCGATGGTGGCAGCAGCAGCCATTTCGTGCTCGACGCGCTGAGTATCGGCGACCCGGTGACGGTGACCGCACCGATGGGTAACTCCTATTTCCGTGCCGACCATGAAGGTCCGATACTCTGCGTCGCTGGAGGCTCCGGCATGGCGCCAATCCGGTGTATCGCGGAGACCGCGATTGCGCGGGGAGATGGCCGGGACGTTCATCTTTATTTCGGCGTGCGGGACGAGCAGGATATATATTTCGAAGAGCGCTTCTCGGCTTTGACCGAAGAGCACGCACATTTCCACTTCACACCGGTTCTCTCCGAAGCGTCCGGCAAGACTGATCGGCGGACCGGTTTCGTGCACGAGGCCATCGGGGACGACCTTCCCTCGTTTGATGGCTGGAAAGCCTATCTTTGCGGCCCGCCGATCATGGTGGATAGCGTCGCCAAGCTTCTAAAGGAACGTGGCGTTCACGAAGACGACATCTACGCCGACGCATATTGACCCGACGGCAGCCCAAAGGCAGTTTGCGCCGCTGGCGGTCCATTCGACTGCATCGAGAATTTGTAACGACAGGTTAAATCATGAGCAATTTTGCTATCCCGCTTTGGGAAACGCCCTCCATTCCAGTCGTCGACGGCGACCCCTTCCCTGTCCATCGCATCTTCTGCGTTGGCCGGAACTATGCGGCGCATGCGCGCGAGATGGGCCATGACCCGGATCGTGATCCGCCATTCTTCTTCGCGAAACCCGCCAACGCCGTTGTCGCGAACAACACCACGACGCCCTATCCGGACGAGACGCAAGATATGCATCCGGAAATCGAGATGGTCGTCGCGCTCAAATCCGGCGGCTATCGAATTGCGGAAGACCAAGCGCTCGACACCGTTTTCGGATATTGCGTGGGCCTCGATATGACACGGCGCGACATGCAAAGCGGTTTCAAGGACATGGGACGCCCGTGGGACATGGCGAAAGGCTTCGACCGATCGGCACCGATGAGTGAAATTCACACAGTCGCATCTGTGGGTCACATTTCTTCCGGCGCGGTTACCTTGGCGGTGAATGGTGACGTCCGGCAAGAGGGTGATGTCAATCAGCTGATCTGGAATATCCCGGAGACGATCTCCTTCCTTTCCAGTCTGATCACGCTCTGCCCTGGCGATCTGATCATGACCGGCACCCCCTCTGGCGTCTCCGCCGTTGTGAAGGGTGATCACCTGATCGGCCACGTGGACGGATTGACTGACCTTGACATTCGGATCGACTGAAGGAAATCCCCATCGCCATGAAACTGATTACCTGGAATATCAACTCTGTCCGCTTGCGCATGCCTTTGCTGGCCAAACTGACAGAAGATGAAAAACCTGACGTTGTGTGCCTGCAAGAAATTAAGGTCCACAGCGACCTGTTTCCTTCCAAGGATATCGCAGCCCTCGGATACGAGCATATGCATTTCCGGGGTATGAAGGGTTACAACGGCGTCGCCATCCTCTCCCGCCTGCCGTTCAAGGAAACGGACGGCAAGGATTTCTGCGGAAAGAGCGATTGCCGCCATCAGTCAGTGACCTTCGAGGACGGCGTCGCGTTGCATAATTTCTATGTGCCGGCCGGCGGCGACATACCGAATGTCGACGAGAACGAGAAATTTGCCCACAAGATGGCTTTCCTCGACGAGATGACCGAGTGGTTCGCCACAAATCACAAGAGCAAGGACCCAGCAATCTTGGTTGGCGATCTGAACATCGCACCGCTCGAAAGCGATGTCTGGTCGCACAAGCAGCTCTTAAAAGTGGTCAGCCACACACCGATCGAGATCGAAAAGTTGGATGCCGTCCAGCAAAGCAATGATTGGGTCGACGCCGTGCGCCATCTCATTCCGCCGGAAGAGACGCTATATAGTTGGTGGAGTTATCGTGCCCGCGATTGGGATGCCGCCGACAAGGGCCGGCGTCTTGATCATGTGTGGGTTACACCGCCCCTGGTCGACAAATTGAAAAGCGCCACCGTTCTGCGCCCAGCTCGTGGATGGGAGAAGGCGTCGGATCACGCACCGGTCATCGTCGAGATCGGCTAATCAGCGACCTTTACGACTAGTTTTCCGGTATTCTCTCCGCAGAATAGCATCGCGAGACCGTTCGGCGCAGATTCCAAGCCATCGATCACATGCAGTTGCTGCTTGAGTTCGCCGGACTTCAGCTTGGCTGAAATCCATTGCCGTGCCTCGTCGTAACGATCATTGAAATCGGAGACGATGAAACCTTCCATCCGGGCCCGCTTACCGATCAATAATCCGGTATGGATAATCCCATATCGGTTCGAGCCCGCCGTCTGCGATATGCGCCCACAAAGAACGATACGCCCCTTCATCCGAATATTGGCCAATGCCGCGTCCAGCGTCGGGCCGCCGACATTGTCGAAATATAGGTCCACACCCTCGGGGAAAGCCTCCGCCACTGCAGCGTTCTTATCGGCGGCGGCTCGGTAGTCAATCGCGCGGTCGATCCCGAGCTCTTCCGTCAAATACCGGCACTTTTCCGGTCCACCGGCGATGCCAACGACATAGCAGCCTTCCAGCTTGGCGAATTGCACAGCCATCTGCCCAACCCCACCGGCAGCGCCGGAAATCAAAACCGTGTCTGAATGCGTGAGCGACCCGACGGCATGGATACCGAACCATGCGGTCAGCGCCGTCGTTCCCAAAGGGCCGATCCAGTCCTCAATTGAGCCCAACGAGAGATCCAGCTTATGCGTTCCCGCCGTGGGAAGCGTCGGGTGGGTTTGCCAGCCTAGGCGCCCTTGGACGTAGTCTCCCGTCTCAATTCCCGCGATCTTGCTTTCGATCACACGACCGACCCCACCGGCCCGCATCACGTCGCCGATACCGACCGGCGGCACGTAGCCGGGATTCTTGTCCATCCATACGCGCATGGCGGGATCGACCGAAAGATAGATGCTTTCCACCAACACCTCGCCCTCGTCAGGCATGCGTATCGGCGCGGTTACTTCTTCGAAATGTTCGGGCCCCGCAAGGCCAATCGGCCTTGATTTCAAAATGATTTGGCGGTTCACATTGCGCATCTCTAATTCCTCTCCCAGTGGCGATCCGGTCAGGAAGGTAGGGGCTTCACGTTACGCCGCCAATAGAGTGCGGCCAGAAGCCACAAAATTAGCCCTTGTCCCGCAACTAGTGCGAGCCCGATGGGTGCCCCTAACCAGTCGGCCAGGAATCCGGCATAGAGAATACCAATCGGCATGGTGCCTACGCTGACGGCCAACAACCCCATCACACGCCCTCTGATTTCAGGCGGTGCCACGGAAAGCAGGATCGTGCTCTGCATGGACGAAAATCCGGATATCCCCAGGCCCGCCAGCAACAACACGACGAGCGACGTCTCGAAGAGCGGCGACAACGCGAAGAGTATGATACCTGAGAGAAACATAAAGGATCCACAGACGAAGAATCTCCCGTATCGGGACGGTCGCACCGTCATGCCGACGAAGACGGCACCCAGCAACGCCCCCAAGCCTTCGGATGACGCCAAGACCCCAACGGGAAATGCGCTCAAACCCAGCGTATCCCGACCGATAACCGGCAGAATGCTGGCAAACGGAAACCCGAAGGCATTCACAATAATGGTGATGGATAATACGCCGACCACGATCGGCTCACTCCGTGCATAGCGGAGACCTTCGATCAGATTGGTCAGCACCTTGGGGGCGGGTCCGCTTGGCTTGTGCTGCAGGTACACCATACGCCAGACCACAAATGCCGCCGTTGCGTATAGGATCGTGCCCAAAAAATAGGCGCCGTGCAATCCCATGAACTCCAACAGAAATCCGCCCAAAGCCGGCCCCAACATACGGGTGCCGTTATTGGTACCGGTATCGAACGCCATGGCAACGCCGACGCGCTCCGTTCCCGCAGCCTCTCCGATCATTGTGCGACGGGTCGAATAGTCGGTCGATGTAAAGGTCCCACTGAGGAACGCCGCCAAGCCGATATGCCACAGAGCGACCGTGCCAGTCACAGCAAGCAAGCCCAGAAGCGCCGAGACGACGCTCATCGCAATCAATCCGCCGAGCAGAATACCCTTGCGGCTAACCCGGTCGGCAATAACACCGATCCAAGCGCCGAACATCACCAGTGGCGCCCACCGCAAGAATAGGAAAACAGCCACCATGATGGCGGAATCAGTCAGATCAAAGACAAATACGCCGACGGCCAGCGATTCGAGCCACCGCATCGTGCTCGCGATTGCACCAGCGTACCACAAGCGACCGAATGATGTTTCGTTGAACAGAGCCCGGGTTATCGCTCGCGCGCCGGGGCGGCCTTCTCGAGCGGCTTGTGTGGGCACTAAGTGTCGTCCAACTTCTGCCGTTGCACCACCGCCTGCTGCAACCGCCGGGTTGTCAATTCAAGCCACCGAGCAAGATCGCGCATGATCCCGATGGCCATTTCTGGGAACTCGTTGAACAGCCGATAGAAGAGATCTTTCGATATCTGCAAGGCGACCAACTCGTGATCCTTTAGCGTGGCCACGGAGAGCGATCCACTCGGAGTATTTAATGAAATATCAGCTTCACCTTCGATGATGACATAGGCGTAGTCGCCAACCTCGCCTTCCTCGAACACCACTTGGCCCGGATCGAATTTCCCACGATCACTGGTAAATGCGAGCAGCCTAAGGCGTGTCGGGTCGATCTTCGCAAATAACGGTATGCGATGCAGGAGTTCGACGCCTTCGACGATGCTCATATTAATTCCTTTTCCCGTCAGGTCGCTTTGAGTATTTTTTAAAGGCTCCGGGACGGCCACTCAATTCTTCATACGGGCCTCGTACGGCAACTCGACCGTCTTGAATTACCAAGACATGTTCGAAATTCCACGATGCCGCAACCCAGTTCATCACCCAAATCACGCTGCGGCCTCCGTAATCGGCCGACACGATACTTATCGCTCGGTCTTGGGTCTGTATATCGAGCCCTTCGGTCGCTTCATTAATCATGGTGAGATCGCTACGTTTGAGCAAGGCGCGTGCGATCGCCAGCTTCTGACGCTGCAAATTGGTCCGCCGTGCCCCCAAACAAAAAGGAGGTCCTTGGTCGATCGGATATGAACGCGTCGCCTCTGCAATCCGAGAGGCGGACTGGGTCATAGTCGTGAATCCCAAAGATATGCCTTGGCTAAAAATATTGCGGGGGAATCGCGCCGGTCTGCATTTTACCGCACCGTTCATCGATACGCTGGCAACCCCGAACCCAACCAAAAAACTCGACACCGATCCGCGCTCGCTGAACAGTATGATTTGGACCCCGACATTGCCTGGCTCTGCATTGCGGCGATGATGCGAGATGGCGCCAAGACAGCGTCCTTCCGGTGTCTCGTAGAGGCATCCCGCGAACGGCCGAACGGCTGGTTTCATTCGTTGATCGCACGCGACGGGCCCACCTGGACTGAGATAGAAGCCTATTTTGCCGAAGATCTGCGCAGGACATTTCTCGGCCTGTGCAGTGCCCGCCAATTGGCTGACGTTTCCGCCGCCGCAGATATATTTATCTAGCCCGCCATCCGTGATGGATACGGCATGGCTCTTTTGGAAGCAAAGGCGGCCCGCCTAAAGGTCGTCGCTGGCTACACTCTGGGCGTTGCCACCATTATATCAGACGGAGAAAGCAGCATTCTCAGACCGCAAGGGGACGGGCAGTCTTTCGCGGCTGCGGTGCATAGGCTATTGCACGATGCGCAAATGCGCGAAACCATGGACGACGCGGCCAATCGCAAAGCACTTCAATAACACTCCATAGAGCGAGCAATGACGGAATTAGCAGAAATATTCGAAGCCTTAGATAAGTGCCACGCAGCATGACCCTCATCGCGCTCATCCGCCATGCGGCGACTGGCTGGAACGAAGGCGGTCGCGTGCAAAGTACGACCGACGTCCCGCTCAGTGTTAACGGCCGCGAGACCGTCCGCACTTGGCGGGTACCACCCCATATCGAGGAATTCGATTGGATATCAAGCCCACTTTCGCGTGCGGTTGAGACCGCCGAAATTCTTTCCGGCACACCGCCGAGCCGCACTGACGCGCGTCTGATCGAGATGGATTGGGCGGTCTGGGAAGGTCTGACCATCACCGAACTCAAGGCTGAAATAGGCAATCCTGGCGAGGCATGGCGGGCGGGGGGGCTAGATTTCAAAGCGCCCGGCGGCGAAAGCCAACGCGAAGTGCAAGACCGTTTGCTCGCCGTCTTTCGGGAATTGGCGGATGCGGGCAGGCCCACCGTCATTGTATGTCATCGGGGCATCGTCCGAGCGACCTATTCCTTGGCCGCCGAATGGGATCAAACGACACCTTGGCCGGACACACTGGCCGATGACTGTACTCACCTATTCCGCCTGCAGGCGGACGGGCACCCAGAAGTCGTGGAACTAAATGTATCGCTGACATCCGGCTGAGCCGAAATGCCACGCGTCCTCTATTACGTTCAGCATCTTTGGGGATTGGGACACGACCGGCGCGCGGCGGCGGTTCGTGAGTTCGTGAGCGAAGAACCTCATATTGTTGTGAAGCCCATCTACCCTGACTTCCCCGACGTGCACGGCCGGGCAGATGCCTCGATTAGTCAGGCTGGATACAACACGGCAATGGATGTCGTAACCTTTGGGGTACCGGCGGTCATGGTGCCATATCAAGGGATGGGTCAGGCCGAACAATGCCTGCGAGCCAAACGCCTAGTGGATTTAGATCGGGTCGCTTCAGTATCAGAATAGAATGTATCCGGCAAAACTCTTCTCGCGGCGCTTAAAGAAGCGGAATGCGGTCAAAGCCGATTGACCGGAAAACTGAACTTGAATGGCGCCGCGGAAACGACGGACATTCTTGTTAACCCTCTCAAAACTAGGATTTTCGCAAAAGAGTGGATATAAGATCCTCATGTCGGACAATCCAACAAACCCAGATCCATGGATTAAGCTCGAGGCGGAACTCGACGCTTGGGCAACCGCCAAGCGGGAAGCCTTGTTCTGGTGGCGCGACGATGATGCGACTACGCCGAGCCCCCAGCTGACGCAATTGTTGGACATGGCGTCCAGCACCCCCATCTCCATCGCCACCATACCAGCGTTGGCTACCGGTGCATTGGCGGACATGCTGGCAAGCTACTCCGGCGTCAGTGCATTGCCGCACGGGTATTCACACCAAAACCACGCACCGTCCGGGGAGAAGAAATCCGAATTCGGACCGCACCGGCCCTTTGATGATATGATCGCCGAAATCGATCGAGGATGGCAGCGTCTAAATACCTTGATGCCGCACACCGCGTCCGCAGTCTTCGTCCCCCCCTGGAATCGCATCGACAATTCCCTTGCAGAACGGCTAGAGCGGGTTGGTTTACGGGCAGTTTCAACCTTCGGCCCGAGCAATCCTCGCAAACAATTCAACCAACTCAACGTTCACGTCGACATCATTGATTGGCGAGGATCACGGAATTTTGTCAGCGATGAGCTTGCGATTGTCGCGATTATTAACCATCTAGCCTCCCAAAGACTGACAAACAATATAACACCTGAGGCAACCGGTTTGATGACCCACCATCTAAATCAAGATCCTGCCTCTTGGCGCTTCATCGAACGACTGCTAGAGGTGACGCAGAAACATCCGGCGGCACGATGGATTTCCGTCGAGGACCTTTTGGAGAAAATACAATGACCGGATTCCGCTACCCGTTAGCGTCCTTAAGGGGCGATTATATCCAAGCGGGCGTGGGCACGACCATCACCGGCGCCTTGATGATTAGTGCATTTTCGACCCCTGTCATGTTTTTCTTTATCGGACCGCTCTTTGCCTTATTTGCTGGGTTTGGTGTCAAAACATGGTCGAAACATTTGACCATGATTGAAATCGAACCGGATGGCCTCCAGATCTACGGATTACGCCGTCGCCGTGTGGATTGGAGCAGTGTCACAGGCGCTAAATTGCGGTTTTTTACCATTAAGCGAGACCGCGATGCCGGTTGGATGGAGCTCACGCTTTTAACCAATTCGAGGAAGATCAAAATCGAATCTACCATCGATGGATTTAACGAGATCGCCGAAGCCGTCGCCCGCATCGTCGAGAGTAAAGACATCAAGATTGACGAGACGAGTGTCGAAAATTTCAATGCGATTGGTATTCAAACAAAATCGCCGGGCCTGCCGGAAGCCGCAAAAAAGTTCGACAAGATCAAACCGTGGCAAGACGATATGAAAATGTAGCCAAAATTAATTCAACTTAAACGTTTCATATATCGAACGTGCTGATTTTGTATTTGTTCCTTAAAGGAGCCTTTTGTCGAAAGATTCGATCTCTGATTTTAGTCGGACTACTCACTCTTGCCGCGTCTTCGGCGCAGGCGATCACATATTCCAAATCACTAATCCTCACAAAACGAGTCAAGGCGGGCGAAATTAAACCCGTAGCGGAGCGTCTACCAAAACAGCCGTTGTTTGTCCGTTTCAAGGGAAGCAAAAAGGTTCCGGGCCTATACGGCGGCTCTCTCGGAATGCTCATGAGGCGACCAAAAGTCGTGCGGCTCATGACCGTCTAAGGCTACGCGCGCCTCATGCGCTAAGACGAGCGCTTCAGTGTGATCCTCGATATTATGAAACTCATTCAGGTCGATAACGGCCGGATTTTTGCCTTACATCTAAGGGCCGGACACAAATGGTCAGACGGCACGCGCTTTACCACCGAGGATTTCCGCTATTATTGGCAAGACGTGGCAACAAATTCTTTACTCTCCCCGGTGGTTCCGCCCAATATCTTCCGCGTCGACGGCGAATTACCTAAATTTCGCATTGCCGACGCGCAAATGGTCGAATTTAGTTGGTCGAAAGCGAACCCCTAATTCTTGGGGTCTTTGGCGCGGAGCCGACCGATTTTTATCTATCGGCCCGCCCATTACCTGAAACAATTCTACCCACGATACCAAAACCGCAACGCATTAGATGCGAAGGCGCAAGCGGGTGGTATGCGAAACTAGGCGGGTCTTCGTAACCGCAAAGACAATCCATATCACTTCGACAATCCTTAATTGCCAACCTTGCAGCTATGGATGAATACGACCTCGTTACCGGCCGACCGCTTTATCTTCAAACGCAATCCGTACTATCACCGGGTTGATCCGGAAGGTCGCCAGCTGCCCAATATTGACCGCGTCGTAGTTAATACCGTCAACAAACGCCTGATCGCCGCGAAGACCAGCGCGGGCAAAACTCGAATCTCCAGGCGCGATATCTAAGGTTAGACAATCTGCTGCTACTGAAATCTGCGGAAGACCGGGTTGGCTATGTTGTCTGTACATGGCGAGTCGGCAAAGGGTCGCATTTAGCCCTGTTTCCCAATCTGAATGCCGAAGATAACGGGTGGCGACAATTGCTGCGCGATGTCCGCTTCCGGCGCGCATTGTCGATGGCGATCAACCGCGAAGAAATCAACAAAACCTTGTATTAAGGCCTCGCGACCCCGGCGCAGAATACCATGCTGCCGGACAGCCCCCTCTATCGCGAGGATTATCAGGACGCGCATGCCGTATACGATATTAAGGGCGCTAATAAGTTGTTGGACGATATGGATCTCACCTGTCGTAACAAAAAGGGCCTCCGTTTGATGGAGGTCGGCCTAGCGCGGGCGGAATTGGCTCCGACTGAGCTCGCGCCGACGCGGCAGGTCCAATATCAATGGCCTAAATGGGGTCAATTCGCGGAAACCGCGGGTCAAGCTGGCACCGCTCTCGATTTACCTGCAGCGTGGCAATTGTTAGTGCTGTTGCGCAAATGGGCGTCAACACCGCTGCCGGAAGATCGCGAGAAGGTCTGGCATGAGATGTTGAAAATCCATGCGGATCGAACCTTCGTCATTAGCCTCATCAACGGAACATTGCAGGCGGTCTTGGTCAGCAACCGCCTGCGCAATGTCTCCGAAGACGGAATTTACAACTGGGAGCCGAGCGGGCATCTCGGCATTCACCAACCCGATACGTTTTGGTTCGTCCCGGATGCCGGCTCGCTCTAGAGCGAGCTATATATCGACGGGCTCGGGCGTCGCCGGCGCTTCCATGCCCAAGGCTTCTTTGTAAATCTCAAGTAAGGCTTCTTGTTCCTTACGGTCATCAGATTCCATTTTCCGTAATCGCACGATTTGGCGCATGACTTTCGGATCGAATCCAGTTGCTTTGGCTTCCGCATACACTTCACGAACATCGACGGAAATCGTCTCTTTTTCTTCTTCCAGGCGCTCGATCCGCTCAATTAGTGAACGCAAACGATCGCCCGCAACGCCGCCGACTTCCGACATATCAATATCTCCCAAAGCAAGGTGGTCTAAAATAAGGTCGCGCAATCTAGCGCCCACTTACCGCTGTCTCAAGCGTAGAGGTTACGAGGTCGACATTGAGCCTAAACTTGGATAAAGAGCAACCATATCCCACACGGTGGTACGTCACGTAAGCAGGACCCGATGGAAACCACGGCGACAACCGCGATTCTTCATGCACTGCCCGATCCAGTGCTCCTGATCGATGCGGAAAAACAGATACTGGCAGCAAATGTCGCGGCCAAGAATCTCCTCGGTGATCAAATCGAGGGCCGCGCGTTGACCTTGGCACTGCGACACCCCGATATTCTTGACGCCGTCGACGAGGTGTTAAACGGCGCGGAGCAACGCCAACTACGCATATCATTGTTGGATTCGGTGCGTCGCAGCTTTGACATTCAAATCGCGTCGTTGACCGGGACCACGCAATACGAAGCTGACGCTGTTTTAATCATGCATGACATGACAGCAGAGCATAACGCCGAGCAAATGCGTGCCGACTTCGTCGCCAATGTCAGCCACGAACTCCGGTCACCGCTCTCTTCCTTGGTTGGTTTCATTGAAACACTACGTGGGGCCGCGCGCGATGATGAAGCCGCAAGAGATCGCTTCCTCGAGATCATGGATAGCGAATCGAAGCGTATGGCACGTCTGATCGACGATCTTCTCTCCCTCTCGCGAGTGGAAGCCAACGAGCATATCTTGCCGGAAGGTAACGTAGAAATCCGACCACTGCTTGCCAAAATCATAGATACATTGACCGCACGTGCATCTGTAAGAAAAATCACGATCGAACTACCGGAAAATAACGCGCACGTTTTTGCCACCGGGAATCGCGACGAACTAACGGAAGTTTTTCACAACTTAATCGACAACGCAGTGAAATATTGCCCTGAAAACACCCGGGTCAGGATCAACGTGGAAGAAGTCGACCGCATCCCGGACCTCGGCGGTGCCGGGATCGTCGTGATCGTCTCCGATGAAGGCGAAGGCATCCCGCCGGAGCATTTGCCCCGACTCACAGAGCGATTCTACCGTGTAGATAAGGGTCGGTCTCGCACGATGGGAGGCACGGGTCTCGGGCTCGCCATCGTCAAACATATCGTAAATCGGCACCGCGGTCGCCTCATCGTCAACAGCACGATTGGAAAAGGGAGCGAATTCAAAGTTTTCCTGCCGAGCGATCGGAAAACCACCATTTCGGAAGCATTGTCATAAAACTGAAACTTACTCGTCATAAAAATGAGTCTCCCACTGCATAGGTTCGTGATGTCTCGCGGGACTGCCCGCGGTTTAATTTTTCTGCAGGAGAAAAATTCTATGATGAGGAGGACTTTCGGTTTTATTGCTCTCACCACCGTCGCGAAGACCGACGCGGCCGAAGCAAACAACAAAATCAACCTCTTCGAGCACCCAGACGTCACCATGGCGTCGCACCAAAATCAAAAACCATCACCGGCCGTTTCGGTTAACCGGAGACGAATACCATGAGCAACGATCACATCGTCTCGTCTTTCAAAGCAGACCTGGGCCGCCTCGACAATATGATCGCAGAAATGGGAGGCCTCGCAGAGTCTCAACTCTCGCGCAGTATCGAGGCATTATGCAAACGAGATCTCGAGGCGGCAGAACGGATAATTCCCGCCGACAAGAAGATCGACGCACTGGAAGAGGAGATTTACGAGTTTACCGTGAAGCTTCTGGCCCTCCGGCAACCGGTGGCGGACGACCTGCAGATCATCATATCTGCCATCAAGATCTCCAGCGTGATCGAACGGATTGGCGACTACGCCAAGAATATATCCAAACGCACGATTGTCTTAAAGGAAGGTCCCTCTCTTACCGGCGCGCTCAACACGGTCTCTCGCATGGGTAACCTTGTCCAAATCATGATCAAACAAGCCTTGGACGCCTATATCGAACGCGACGCACAGAAAGCTGGCGACGTCCGCGCACGCGACCAAGAAGTCGATCTGTTGCATACAAGTCTCTTCCGGGAACTCCTCACCTATATGATGGAAGACCCGAGATACATCACGCCGTGCACACATTTATTATTCGTCGCAAAAAACATCGAGCGCATTGGCGATCATACGACGGGCATTGCCGAGCAAGTGCATTTCATGGTGCATGGAGAGATGCCGGCCGACGAACGTCCGAAAGGCGACCATTCGAGCACGACAATCGTCACCCTTGAAGATGTTGAGAACGACCGCGAAAGCGCACAGCCATGAATCCCTTAGTATTGATCGTCGAAGACGAGCCCGCACAAGTCGAGGTCTTACGCTATAACCTTGAGAACAAGGGGTTCCGAACGTCCGTAGCCCTCGCTGGGGAAGAAGCCTTGATCCTGGCGGAAGAGGAAGAACCCGATCTCGTTATTCTTGATTGGATGCTGCCGGATATCTCCGGCATTGAGATCTGCCGCCGCCTGAAAACACAACAGCGCACGAAACTCACACCGGTTATCATGTTGACAGCTCGCGGTGAGGAGGAAGACCGCGTCCGCGGTCTTGAGAGCGGGGCAGACGACTATATGGTAAAACCGTATTCGCCGAACGAAATGATCGCCCGAGTCCGGGCCGTCCTGCGGCGCTCCCACCCGGAAATCACGGCAGAAGCGCTGCAATACTCCGACATCTGCATGGATTTAGCCCGCCACCGAGTCAGCCGAAACGATCAGGCCATTCATCTCGGGCCGACCGAATTTCGTTTACTTCGTGTCCTCATGGAACGACCCGGGCGCGTGTTCTCACGCGAACAATTATTGGACCGCGCCTGGGGCCGGGAAATCTATGTCGAAAGTCGGACAGTGGACGTCCATATCCGGCGTTTACGAAAAGCGCTGAACATTAAAGGTTTCACCGATATCATTCGTACGGTCCGCGGTGCGGGTTACGCCATTGATGATGAAGGTTAATCCCTCGATTCGACGGTTTCATTCTGCACTCATGCTTCACATGCACAGCACCAGTATCGATTTATGACATCAAAACAATGCCCTACATGGACATATTATTTAACATTACAATTTTGTGATGACATCTCCATGTTGAGGCAACTGCCAAATCCACTTGCCCATCATCAGACGAGAAATGCAGACCGTGTATAAAGAAACGCTGACTAAAGATCTTGCAAAGCTGCGCCACATTGAATCCGCAGCCCAGACCAACCGACAGTTCCTCACAAACTCCGGTGTTGCGCTGCTTTTCCTGGTGATCGTCTATCTCATCGCATCGGTGACGAGCGGCGGAGATGTCTACGGCCCCTTCGTGATCGCGGCCGGCGTTTGCGGTGCCTACATGGCGCTGAACATCGGCGCCAACGACGTCGCCAATAACATGGGCCCGGCAGTCGGCTCGAAGGCGCTCTCGCTGGGTGCCGCACTAGCCATTGCCGCCATATTCGAAGCGGCGGGCGCGTTAATCGCAGGTGGCGATGTCGTCAAAACAATTTCCAAGAACATCATCTCGGTCGACTCATTCGACAGTGAGCTGACGTTTATCTGGGCCATGCTATCCGCCTTGTTGGCGGCGTCTCTCTGGATTCATATCGCCACATACGTGCGCGCACCCGTATCGACAACGCATTCAATTGTTGGCGGTGTCATGGGGGCGGGTATCGGTGCCGCCGGTTTCGCCATCGTCAATTGGGGAACGATGAGCAAAATCGCCGCGAGTTGGGTGATCTCTCCAGTACTGGGAGGCATCATCGCAGCCTTGTTTTTGGCCTTCATCAAAACCTTCATCGTCTATCGCGAGGACAAGATCGCGGGAGCGAAAAGATGGGTTCCGGTCCTCGTCGCGATCATGGCTGGAGTTTTCGCCGCATATCTAATGCTGAAAGGACTGAAGAGGGTTTGGAAGCCCGAACCTTGGATGATCACCGCGGTTTCGATCGCGATCAGCGCCGCAGCTTATTTAATCCTGAAGCCTATTATCGAACGCCAGGCGACGGGAATGGAAAATCGCAATAAATCGATCCGCACGTTGTTTACGATCCCACTGATCTGTTCGACCGCGTTGTTGTCTTTCGCCCACGGATCAAACGATGTTGCGAACGCGGTAGGCCCACTCGCAGCCATTGTCTCGGCAGCATCCTCGGGCACTATCGAGACGAGTGTCGCGATCCCGTTTTGGGTCATGTGTATCGGCGCCGTCGGCATTGCCATCGGATTGGCGCTATTCGGTCCACGCTTGATCCGAATGGTCGGCGACCAGATCACGAAAATGAACCCGATGCGGGCCTATTGCGTGGCGCTCTCCGCTGCTATCACAGTCCTGATCGCCTCGGCGCTCGGCCTGCCGGTCAGCTCAACCCACATCGCGGTCGGCGCGGTATTCGGCGTCGGATTCTTCCGAGAATGGCAGACCGCACGGCGAACCCATATCAATCACGGCCAGTTCCGCAAAGATAAGAAATTCTGGGAGAAGATGGACCTGGAAGAACGCGCGAAGCGCCGGCGCCTGGTGCGCCGCCAACACGTGGTCACGATCGCCTCTGCGTGGGTTATAACGGTCCCCGCAACCGCGCTGCTCGCCGCCGTGTTGTTCTGGGGATTGCGCGCTCTGTTCTAGGGCGGATGGCACCTTTACACTTGGCGACGTCACAGCCATTTGAGGTCGCAGCCCGTGTCCACGCCTTTCCCCATCATCGATGCACATCATCACCTCTGGGATTTGACGAGCGGCCGCTACCCATGGCTGCAGGATGAGATAATCCCAACCTTCAGATACGGGGATTACAGCTCGATCTGCCGCAATTACCTGCCCGCCGAATTTCGGCAAGACAACAACCGCCAAAACGTCGTTGCTTCCGTCCATATGGAGGCTGAGTGGTCGACGGATGATCCGGTTGCCGAAACGGATTGGCTCCATCGCGTCGCCGAGGGCGACGGCGTACCGAGCGCGATCATCGGCCAAGCCTGGTTCTGCCGGGACGACATAAACACCGTGTTGGCAGGCCATGCGGCCTATCCCCTCATACGTGGTATCAGACAAAAGCCAGTGGCGGCGGCAACCCAAGATCAAGTCATCTCTGGCGCGCCCGGTACGATGAGCGATCCGAAATTCCGGGAAGGCTATGCCATCATGGCCAAACACAGCCTTCATTACGATTTGCAGGTGCCCTGGTGGCATTTGGAGGAGGCGGGGGATTTAGCGCGTGATTTTCCGGACACGCCGATCATCCTGAACCATACCGGTCTGCCATCCGACCGTAGCGAGCGCAGTCTATTGGGCTGGCGTGCAGGAATGGAAGCGCTGGCGGACGTTGCCAACACGGCCGTTAAGATTTCCGGTATTGGCATGCCGGGTGAAGCATGGACCGTCGAGCTCAACCGTAATATCGTGCTGACGACCATCGCGATCTTCGGCGTCGAACGCTGTATGTTCGCCAGCAATTTTCCGGTCGACAGCTTGGTCGCGAGTTACGATACAATTTTCGACGGCTTTCGCGAGATTACCAAAGAGCTTGGCCAATCGGCACAACGCAAACTCTTCCATGACAACGCGAAACGATACTACCGGATCGACACGTAAGCGCGCTCGATGAAGCCGCCGGAAGAGCCCGCGCCGCCTATCAAGCGCTTGAGTTTGACAAAACAGAAGAAGCTTTCAACCAAGCCTCAAGACCGAGCTTATACGGGCGGCTCGTCGTACAACTTGAAAACCGCCGTGCCGTCTAAATCCTGATGACCGCGTGCGCAGAGAAGCCGGAACAGCGTCCGCGCCTGATCCGCCATCGGCGACGGCGCTTCCAAGCCTTTGGTCAGGTCGTGCAAAATATCGAAGTCCTTTAATATCTGCTTGGCACGACCCATCGGCTGGAAATCGCGCTCAACGATGCGCGGCACTAAGGCGTTCAACAGGTTACTGCCAGCGTGACCCGTCGCCAAAGCTTCTGGAATTTTCGAGACGTCGACACCACCCGCTTCACCAAGTTTCACCGCCTCTGCAATGACGCAGTAGTTCGTGAGGACCAATACCTGGTTCACCATTTTGGTGATTTGTCCCGCACCGACATCGCCCATATGCGTGAAGACCCCCGACAAACCTTCCATCAGGTTGTTTACCTTAACGATGGCGTCGGCTGAACCACCGGCCATGATCGCGAGTGAGCCGTCTTCGGCCGCGGATGGCCCCCCGGAGACCGGCGCATCCACCCATGCCATTCCGCAGCAGCGCTCAAGCTCTTCCGCCATCTCTCGCGTCACATCCAATACGGTCGTCCCGTGATCAACTACCACCGCCCCCGCCCGCCCTGTCTCCACAATACCACCTTTTCCGATAGCGATGTCTCGGACGGACGATGTTTCCAGTACGCAGATTTGCACGATATCAGCTTCTTGAACGGCCTCGGCGGCACTACCAGCGGGCTTTACACCCCACTCTGATGCTGCTGTCATCTTTGCCGGGTCCACATCGTGTCCAGTCACCTCATAGCCGAGCTCGATAAGGCGTTTCGTAAATCCCGCACCCATTAAGCCAAGCCCGATAAAGGCGATCTGTGGTTTTTCCTCCGTCATCAATCGTATCCCGGCGGCGGCTGAAAGCCTCCAATTTCCTCGCCCAACAACCGTGCGAAGTCGATGGTCCTCAGATCGTGCATGGAAGGCCCGACAATCTGCACGCCGGTGGGCAGGCCCGAGCGGGTGAGGCCCGAAGGCGCCACGGTCGAGGGCAACAAGACAACGCCGGACATGCCCGCCCAGAACAATTGGTCGACTGCGCTTTGCGGCACACCGTTCACCGGGATCGTGCGGTTCCAGCGTTCACCCTTTTGGTCGTGCGGGAAAGCAGCCGAGGATGCGGTCGGGCAAAGCAGAACATCCCATTGTTGGAAGAAGGCTTGCCAGGCCCAGCGCATGTGAGTGCGGTACTCGTTCGCGGCCATCCAATCCCGGTGGTACTGCACCGACGCCCGCAGGTTCCGCGCTTCGTAGCCCTCGTCATTCTCCGAAAGGGCAGACACTTGACGCTTGTTCTCATCGAACACCTCGACGGGCAAGCGAGCCGTCGTGACGCCGCGCAGCAATTGAATGTAAATGTCATGGGACTTCGCCATATCGATAGCAGGACGTGCCGTATCGTCGACCGTTGCCCCCGCTTTGGCGCAAGCGTCGGCGACCACTTGAATACGATCCGCATATTCGCTGTCCACGGGGCAGACATCATCGCTCACCATAACGGCGATACGGAAATCGGAGAGTTTCTTTTTCTCCGGTTTAATCAAATCAAGCTTGTAACCGTCAGCCTCCAGCGCATCGGGTCCCGCCATGACTTCGAGCGCCACCGCCAAATCCTCGGCACCCCGCGCCAACGGTCCCACGACGGAGATATCCGCATGAGACAGAGACCCCGGCAGCGCCTGTCCCCGTAAGGGAACAAGACCCCAGGTCGGCTTGTGACCGTAGACACCACAGTAATGCGCCGGGTTGCGGATCGAAGCGCCAATGTCGCTACCTGAATCAATACCAGTCAACCCCGCAGCTAAGGCCGCGGCTGAACCCCCGGAGGACCCGCCCGGTACCCGTGTGACGTCCCAAGGGTTATTGGTCGTGCCGTATATTTCGTTGAAGGTCTCCCAATCGCCAAGCAGCAACGGGACATTGGTCTTGCCGAAAAGCACGACGCCAGCTGCCAGCATTCGCTCGACGACGACAGAATTCTTACGTGCGATATTGTGTTTCAATTCCGGCACGCCCCATGTGGTGGCCGTGCCTTCCCAATCGTAGCTCTCCTTGATGGTCATGGGCACACCGTGAAGCGGTCCCCACACCTCACCCTTGGCCAGGGCCTCATCTGCCTGCCGTGCCCGCGCGCGCGCCTCATCCCTCTTCCAGACGATGATCGCATTCAAGCCCGCGTTATGCCTGTCGCAGCGCGTCAGAAAATGCTCCAGGAGATCCGCACAACCGATTTCCTTCGCGCGGATCATCGCCGCCAGTTCAACGGCCGTCTTAAAGTGCAAGTCCGTGCCCATGTCAGTTCTCTCCCAAAATTAGGAAACAGATATTCGAAAGTGTCCGGTCATTCGGAGCCTGTCGAAGTCTCGCAGAACCTTCGAACCACATTTTCCGATATGCGCGACACGTTGTTGTTGTAGTCATTGTGGGAAAGCGCCGCCGCCCACGCAATCGAACTCGATGAGAAGACCGCGCCACCCTTCAGTGTCTCGTAAAACACCATATCGCAACGCACCATCGGGCTGGTCTGTCCGGTATTCGCGGAATGCGTATGGGTCAATTCTTCCTTCACCCAATGATAAGCCGACGTGAAATCGGTTGCCGTCGCCACGATCAGGGCATGCGGCGGTGTGCCCAAAGCCGTGTCCGCCCGGTCGATCTCCCACCCGGCGGCACCACCGCCGAGCACGCCAAAATCTCCGATTTTCTCGTTTGCGCCGATGCCATCGAAGATAAATGCCGCACGCGGATCGAAGCTCTCCTCTGTTCGATTGTAATGACAGGAAAAGTCGAAACCCTGGGCCGCCATGCCCGTACCCGCCACTGATTGCGGAGCTCGCCCCATGCGCCGCCACATACCGCCGAGTTCTCCGGTAAAGCTGTGATAATACTCACCGCCCTCGGCCATCCAGGAGCGAATACCGTCCTCGGCGCGCCGCATCTCCAGAACGCCCGGCAATTCCGGATGATAGGAGACCCGCCAGTAAAACCCATTGCCGCCGAAATAGACAAACCGCCCGCCTTCGTTTTTATAAGTCTCGTAGGCTTCCTGCATACGAAGCGAGGGATATTCCGGATGCGTGCCGGTCATCACGCATTTATAGGGTCGCAACAACTCATAGCCGTGGATATCCAAGTCATCCTCGGTAATCACATCGTAAGCAATACCCTTGGCCTCCAACCAGTCCGCGATGTGCGTATCGGCGGCGAACTGCCAGAGCTTTTCCTTTGGCTGCATGTTGAGGATGGGCCGCAGACGCGAGGAATAGCAGACACCCGATCCGTCCGAATGCTCATCGTAGAGGGAGCAACCGAGCTCCGGATGTTCGTGAAGATAAAGCGCGGACGGATCGACTGCCGCCCAGTAACCGGTGACGTTCTCCCGCTCTCGCCATTCAATCTCACTATGGCGATCTGCATAAGCCCAATAACTCGCCGTCGGCAGGAGCAATGCCAATGGCGCGCGGGCTTGGCCGACTGGCGGGCTCACAACAAAGGGGCAATAATCTTCATGCGCATCACGGGTCAACTTGGCGCAATAGATGCCGCTCTCCAATTTGGGTGGCACGTCGAGGGCGAAATCCGTCTCCCAGCCGCAATCGTAGAGATCATCATCATGGAAATGAATGGCGCCGTAATGTTCCGGTTTACGGGTCCAGTTAAATTCGCTGCCATCCCAGTTCCAACCTTTCATTGCACGGGTCGGAAGATTGACCGTCTCGCCGCCATGATCGTTACCGGAGACGTCGATAACCCGCGTCCCCGACACTTCTCGCGAGAAATCCCATCGCGCCACAAGAGCGTCGGAGAGATCGGCAGCCACTGCATGTTCCATCAACGCATCGCGCTCACCATGCGATAGTGCCCGAAGCGCGACCTCCGGCGCATCGATCTTGCCGTTGTAATGGCCGGTCGGCGCTTGTCGGTCACCATCTATGCCGTGCCAAGCGGCAATGCGAAGCCCTGGCCCCGCTATTGGTGTCAGATCGACGCCGGCCTGCCCGCTTGCGGTCGTGTCGTCATAAGGCAATTGAGTAAAAGGCCGCTGCCCGACCCAGACTTGTCGCGTCTCGGCATCGAAACTTGCCGCCACTAGATACCATTGCCGCTCCAGCAGCGGGACCCCGGTTCCCAGAATGAACAGGTCCTTCCCATTGCCCAAGTAGAGCGATAAGCCACCCTCATCGTCAATTGCGAGCGCGTAGCCCTTCGTCGCCGTGTCGCCCCAATTGGCAAGCAGTGCTTGCGGCCCCTTGTCAGGGGTCGTTGGCCAGATGCGGGCTTGAAGGGTAAAGCTCTCCAGACCAAAGGCGTTCGCTTTTCCGATTTCAACGTAAGAGCCCACATCGATTGACTGATGGCGCGCCAGGTAGTCGCCGTTGACCGGAGTTTCGACAGGAAATTCCTGGAATGCCGGCCCTTCCGGCGTTCCGTCACCACAGCGCAGACGCACGATTTCCGCGTGATAGGCTGCGTCACCTTCAACACTGACCTTGAACTCAATGCGCTCTCCGCCCCTGACACTGAACACGTCGCTATACGATAGAATCGGCCGATCAGCAGCTGAGGTCGTAAACTCGCCCTCACCTGGGCGCAGGATCACCGGATCATCGACGCCGTCAAGGATCAACCGAATGCCAGTATTCGCCTCCCACCGTGCCTTGAACAGTGCCCAATAGGCGGACCTTTGATCCGAAAACCCTTGATCTCGAAAAATCTCAAGCGAATGCGCCTTCGGCCCCGTTGTGTGTGCCAGGTACCATGGGTCATTCCGCTTCGGTTGCACGAGAATATAGCGGCTCTCGATCCGCTCCCACCGCAACAGCTTAATGAGCTTCTGCAGCTCTGGCCCATGCGGCCCGAATGGATTGTCGCGGAACTCCGCGCAGAGATCGAGGCGGGTAGGGTCGACTTTATCCATAGTCGCCTACCCCGCGAAATACGGTTCCAGGATGCCCGTTGCACCCGTGCCCGTGATCGCGAAGAGCGCACCGGCCAGCGGTTGCTTTTCCGCTTCACCGGGCTCCAAAAACCGGGTCGCCGAGACGACATACAGAACGTCCAGATCAGCGCCACCGAATGTACACATGGTCGGTTGACGTACAGGTAGCTCCACGCGGTCCAGCAATGTGCCGCTCGGATCGTATTTCCCAATGGCCCAGTCATGCACCAAAGCACACCAGTAATTGCCGTCCGAATCGACTGTCGCGCCATCGATGCGGAAAGGTTGGTCCGATGTATCAACAATCACCCGTCGATTAGCGATATTCCCGGTCCCGATATCGTATTCATACGCGTACAAGGATTCCTTGCGCGTGTCCGAGAAGTACATGACCGAATTATCGGGGCTCCAGGCAATACCATTGGAGCAGATGATATCAGTGTCCATCTTGTGACAGCTCAAATCCGGGTCGAAGCGATAGAGGCTCGCGGTCGCCTCCGTTAGACCCGCATCCATGGAGCCGCACCAAAACCGACCCCGTCGATCGCACTTGCCGTCATTCATACGGTTGGCGTCGAGTTCTGATTCCGGGTCGACGATATACTCGATCTCCGGCTTTGCTAGATCGTGGATAAAGGCGAAGCCAGATTTCATCGCGGCGCAAATACCGGGATGCTTCTCTCGAAAGACGATGCACCCGACTTCCTCAGGCATCGGAAAGACTTCGTGCGCACCTGTCGCCGGATCGTAGGTTTGGATATTTGATTTCAAATTGTCGCACCAGTAGAGCTTCCGCTCTTTCGGATGCCAAATCACCCCTTCGCCGAGGATATCTTTCGCCTCGACGAGGCATTCAATCTCGGCCATGCCTATTCTCCCGTTAAATCACCGAACGACGCCATCCCAAGCTTGCCGAAGGGCCGCTAATGCAGTTGCGGTCCCTTCAACAGCGCACCCCGGCTGATGGAGCGGACGTGAACGTCGACGACATCGCCGGATCGCTGCAAGTTCAAGGGAATTTCTGCCCCAGCCGGACCTTGCGTCCAAACTTTGCGGTACATTTGCGCCATATCATCGACCGGCTGACCACCGACACCAAGCACGACATCTCCAAGTTGGACATCTGCCTGTTGGGCCGGACCGTTATCCGCAACGCCGGCGACGATGACCTGGCCGTCCACTTCCGTGGTGAACATACCGAGCCATGGTCGCGGCGGTTTGCTCGTCTTTCCGTAGCGCAAAAGTTCGTCCAGGATCGGCTTCAGGATATCGATGGGAACGACCATGTTAACGTCCACTGGCTCCTTGCCATCGGTGGATTGCTGCACGTAGAGCGAGCCAATTCCCAGAAGCATCCCATCACTGCCTATCAAGGCGGAACCACCCCAAAGCGGATGCGGCGGCGCGGTGAAGATCGCGTTGTCGAGCATGTATTCCCAATACCCGGCAAACTCGCGGCGCGAGACTACCTCGGCGCTGACCGCGTGCTTGACGCCGCCACAGCCTGCAAGAATGACCGGGTCGCCGACCTGCAGGGAATCCGAACTGCCGAGCTCAAACGGCGGCAGCTCCAGTTTTTGCAGGGCTTGGACGAGACCGAAACCGGTTTCCTGATCGTAGCCGACGACATGCCCCGGCACCGCACGGTTTTGGCCGTCAAACAACCAGATGGTTTCGGCTTCGGTCACCAGATAGCCGACGGTTAAAACCAGACCATCGCTATTGATCAAGGCAGCATTACCACCCCGCTCCGTCCCCAATGTGTCGGCCGTAAACCCATCGTCCGGAATATGGGTCCTGATCGACAAGACAGAGGACAAAGTCTCTTCCAGATCAAACCCGTAGTCACTCGCTTTTGGTCGTGCATTTACTGGAATCTCCGGGCCTAGCCGTTCTTCCAGCTCGTCGTCTTCTTCGTCCAAATCTTTTCTCCGTCCTCGCGTCACATCGACGCTGAGATCATTTCCATGACCGGCGCCAACGCGTCGCGGGCAATCGCTTTAATTTCGTCATCGGTCCGATCTTGAATCGGGTGCGGCACATACACAATAGCCGGGTCGAAATTCAAGGCCACCGACTGCGCCTTCGCCGCTTGTTCGAAAGCGGTCGTCGCTACCATTCCACCTGGAATGCCTCTTTGGTCGAGATCCCAAATGTCATGCAAACTGCACGACGTACAGGATCCTCAATCGCTCAGCGATTCGATTACGACATCACATTCCGTCGCAATCGTTTGTGCCAAATCCACAGGGGCCGTCCGGGTATTGGTCGGCTTCGCATATTGCTTCACCGAGAAACCTTTTTCACCCAACAGACGTGCGATTTCATTGCTGAACACATCGCCGCGCACCTTACCAATATCGAGCACGCCGATGGTCAATCCTTCAAGCGATGCCGGCGGCGCCAGACGTTCCCGCGTTGCGGGCGACGTCTCTGCCGTCGGATCGAGAAGGGTTACATTTTCACTCATGTACCGATCTCCTTGGTTGCCAGATCACTTCCACGTTCTCCACTCGCGGCCCATCCGCCAATCAAGGCAGACATCAGACCGGCTTCGCCCCCGGCCCGAACAATATTGAGACCACCGGGCCTTACTTTCTTAATCATCTTACCGGCCATGCTTTCCGGGATACCCTCGGCGATGCCGCCGACTCCTCGAATGATCTCATCGGCCGGGAAGGTTAGCACTTCCTCGAACTCCTGCATAAGGCGCTCTTTCGTCCATCCCGCTCGGTCGTAGACCCGCAGATGTTCTGGGCCCATCACAATCAAGACGTCATGCCCGGGCGCACGCTTTGGATGTCCAATAGCCCGGATCGACATACCAAGCGAACGCGTCAATGATTCCGGCTCACGAGACGCCTGGTCAAAATTTCCCATTTGCCCTTCACCAGCGTAGATCGTCACCGCCGATTTCCCGCTTTCGATCCCACGCTCTTGCGCTAACGGCTTCCAGATCAGATTGCTCTCATCTTCAGCGAAGCAGAGCCCGACCTTGCCCGGGTTACCCATGGTCGCACGGTCGATCTCGCCAGGTCTGCCGCCGCCCACATTGCGGATCACCAATTGTAGTGCCCGGCCGATGGTCGAATTCGCGCGGTTTCCCTGACCCAATGCATTGACGCCACTGTTCATACCAATGCGTTTCGCAATTGGGCCGTTCACCACCAGAATGGGCCCGACGAAATGCGTCGTGCACAACACGCCGTGCATGGCGAATTTTGGATCGAGCGCCGCCTCCACGGCCGCCAAGACCACCGGCAGGTATTCCGGCTTACATCCGGCCATGACCGCGTTGATTGCAACTTTCTCGACTGTGCATTCCGCTAGGTTTGGCGGGATATGGCCGACAATTTCCTGCGGATCGCGGGCCGTCCCCTGCAGCATGCGCATTACCCGGACTGGCGTCGGTGGGACAACCGGCAGGCCATCCGACCATCCACGGTCGTAACACGCTTCAATTTCATCATCGACGCCGCCGACCTCGATCTGACGAGCCTTCAACGGCGCATCGCCGAACCGGACCGCGAGGATTTCCGGCATGCCGGGATCGACACTCTTCGACCCGCAACCCGGCTGGTTCTCGGGCAAGCCTGCGCCCAGTCCCTCTGCCTCGGCCAACGCCTCCCATTCGCCGCGGTTCCAGCCGATAGCCCGCCCTTTCTCCTCACCGTCCTCGACTCGGATTAAGGTTGGGACGGTTTCGATATCAAGGTGATACGAAACCTCCAAATCACTGTCATAGACCGCGGGGACGCTTTCCGGAAAGCCGGGATCATCCTGGGTATAAACGGTCAACCCACCATCGCCCACCGAGAGCGCCGCGTAGACCGGCTCCAGCATCGTACAGGTCGGACAGTCGCGTTTCGCAACGATTATAAGTCCGTCAGAAGGTGTCAGCATCGGCTCGGTCTGTTCGCTCATGGTTTGGAATTCACTAGCTTAATGAAAAATCAGCGGTGTTTCTGTCACAAATCATTGCAACACAACACACCAAAAGGTCAAATAGCGCCTTCGCGAACGGTTTCGACCGAATTTTTCGCTAGAATGGGTGAATACGATGGAAACATCTGACGTAATTGTGGTGGGCGGCGGGTTATTTGGCCCGGCAACCGCTTACGGACTGCGCCAACAGGGCTTAGACACCGTTGTTTTGGACGATGGCGATGACGTATTGCGCGCCGCACGGGGCAACTTCGGCCTGGTTTGGGTGCAATCCAAGGGCATGGGGATGCATCGCTATCACGCCTGGAGCCGCGAGTCGGCGCATCTATTTGCGGATTTTGCCGCCGAATTGAAAGAGGGCAGCGGCGCTGACATCGCCCATCGCAATGACGGTGGCATGCATTTACTACTGGGCGAGGACGAGCGCGAACAGCGCCGGCGCGAGATGGATATGATGCGCCAACAGGCCGGTGTCGACGCATTCGAGTGCGAGATCATTGAGCGTGAAGAGGTCGAGAAGATGCTCCCCGGTGTCCGCCTGGGTGATGACGTGGTTGGTGCTTCATTCTCCAAACATGACGGCGACGTCAATCCGCTTAAACTTCTGCGCGCCATCAATGGAAGCTTCCAACACATGGGCGGGCGCTATCGCTCCGACTGCCGGGTCGAGAATATCCGCCATGACGGCAGCGCATTCATCGCAGAGACGAAAAATGGTAGTTTCACCGCACCCAAGATCGTGTTGGCCTGCGGTCACGGCATCACCAAACTGGCCCCCATGGTCGGGCTCGACACGCCCATAGTACCGCAACGTGGCCAGATACTGGTCACGGAGCGAGCGGAGCCTGTGCTCGCCATGGCGCTCGGCACGGTGCGGCAAACTGACGAGGGCACGGTGCAAATCGGCAATACCGAAGAAGAGGTCGATTTCAACGACGGCACAACCTTGGACGCCGGCCAAGCCATGGCGCGCCGCGCCGTCACGATCTTCCCGCAACTGGCGGGGCTGAGGCTCATCCGCACTTGGGGCTGTATCCGCGTACTAACCCCGGACAAATGCGCGATCTACGACGAATCGGAACAATATCCAGGAGCTTATGTGGCGACCTCACACAGCGGTGTCACTTTGGCAGCGGTCAACGCGCGCCGCACCGCGAAGTGGATCGCGACCGGAGAGACGCCCCCCGGTTTCGAGGAATTCAGCGCGAAACGTTTTAAGACGGAAGGCAGCCATGTACCGGCGCATCACTGATCCGAAAGGCGGCATGGTCGCCATTCACTTCGAAGGCCAACGCTTGCAAGCGCCTGCCAATGAAACGGTGGCCGCCGCCATACTCGCGGCCACCCCCAGATACACCCGGACAACGGTCGTGAGTGGCGACAAACGAGCGCCATATTGCATGATGGGCACCTGTTTCGAATGCTTGATGGAAATCGACGGCGTTCAAAACCGGCAAGCCTGCATGACAACTGTGGCGGACGGCATGATTGTGAAGCGGCAAATGGGTAAGCGGGAGATGCCAGAATGAGCGAATCCATCGACCTGGCCGTCATCGGCGCCGGGCCAGCCGGCCTCTCCGCTGCGACCACCGCTTCGGAGCACGGTCTTTCCGTGGTTCTGTTCGACGAACAACCCGCCCCAGGTGGCCAGATTTTTCGCAATATCGAAGGTGTTGATAGAGCGACCATGGGCGACACCTTGGGGGAAGATTATCTAAAAGGTGGCACCATCGCCGAGGCCTTCCGCAAGTCATCTGCGGACTATCGCCCAGGCGCTACGGTCTGGCGCGTCGATCCGGATGGTAGCTTGGCATGGACCGACGGTACGACGGCACGCATCCTGGAGGAACAGCGGATTATTGCCGCCACGGGCGCTATCGAACGCCAGGTTCCGATCCCAGGCTAGACCGTG
>CAXAGK010000005.1:0-25917 GCA_963968305.1 uncultured Rickettsiales bacterium
GTCTCTGAGAAGCCAATGATTGCGTTCATTGGCGTTCGCAACTCATGGCTCATATTTGCAAGGAATTCAGACTTCGCCTGATTGGCGATTTCGGTTCGTTCGATTGCCGATACGAGTTCGAATTCCGTCCGTTTGATGGCGGTAATGTCTTCCTTGATAACTGCGATATGGGTGGTCGAATCCGTATTATCGAGGACATTGAAAATCGATACGCTTTCCCAGTACTTCTCGCCCGTCTTGCGCATGTTGAGGCGGCTATTTTCCCAACTTCCCTCAACGGCTAATACCTGACAGATTTGTGACGAAATTTGCCCATCATTATCGACGAACAGTGCCGTCAATTCGGTGCCGATTGTTTCTGTCGGCATGTAACCGGTCATCTCGGTGTATTGTCGGTTGACCTACTGAATGGTCCCATCCCGATCCGCAATCGCAATAGCGGCTTCGCTTTGATCGGTCGCTCGAGACAAAACCCGCAATTGCGCTTGCGCTTCCATGCGGTCGGTTATGTCTACGGCCATGGTAATGAGATAACGCCGCCCGTCCGGAAGACGTCCGAGGGGGCTGGATTGAAAATCCCACATGCGAATGGCGCCGTCTTTTGTTTTTATCTCGCGAATGCCGCTCGCTTGGCGCTGTTCGATGGCGTAGAGATTTTGAATTTCTGCGCTGATGGTGCTGTAATCAGTCGCTGAATGCGCTTGTCTTACCCAGGCGTCGACGGTCGGAATTTCGGTATGGGAATAGCCTGGGAGTTGGCTCCAGATTGCGTTAATTGTGAGGATTTCGCCGTCTTCAGCGTGTATGGTCACAGGAATTGGCGCATCATTGACCGATCGGCGCATGCGCTCCTCGCTGCTTTTCAATGCTTCTTCGGCCTTTACGCGATCAGTTATATCGGTGCCGGTTCCCCGAAAGCCTTGAAATTCTCCATCCTCTGTGAGGATCGGAGTACCACTGACCGAGAGCCATGCCGTCTCGCCGTTTGCGAGCCTTTGCTGATAGACGAAGCGTCGGAATGGCCGCCGGGCATGTAAGCAATCGAGTAGCTCGCGATACGCTGCTTCATCGGAATTCCGTCCAATGTTGGTATCGTCGAGCCTACGACCCAATAATTTTAACGATGAGATGCCGGTTAATTCCGTCAAACGTCGAGAGAAGTATGAAAATTTCAGATCGGGACCCATTTCCCACATCCAGTCGGATTCGGCGCTTGCAAACCGAAGGAACCGTTCCTGACTGATCCGAACCGCCTGCACCGTAAGTTGCTGATCGGTGATGTCCTGAATTTGCGCGACGGCGACCGGCGCTTCGGAAGAAGATGTCGAAATGGCGGAAACAGTCATTAACGTCCAAATAGGACGGCCATCGGTATCGAAAAACCGCGCTTCAATTTGGGTGACAAACCGTTCCCCAGTTTGCCAAGCAGCAAGCATTTCCTGGACGAGTTCGGTGTCGTCCGGATGCAAGATGGTTAACAGGTTTATAACGTCCAGTGTGTCGTCGCGATATCCCAGTATCGACGAGAACGCTTTATTGGTTTCATGAATGGTGGCATCCGGGCCCAGAAGCACCATGCCAATTTTGGAATCTTCAAAAACCCGCTGTAGCTTAACGTTGCCGTCTGCGAGAACCGATCTTGCGTGGGATGCCGTCTCCAGTTCGCGTACGACAACCAATGTTCGACGCTTTTCGGAGGTATCGATAGAGGTCAACCTGTAATACACGGCAAGGGGATCACCGGACGGGCGTCGCCAGTAACGGTTTCCGTCAGAATAATTGTGCGATGTATCCGTTACCAATCTCGGGTAGCTATCATTCTTTGGCTCGCATTCTATTCCCGAGTAAGGGCCATCCAGGCAGTCTTGTTGAGCCTTTTGAAACAACCGGCGGGCCGAATGGTTCGCATAGGTGATATAACTTCGTTCATCTAATAGCAGGACAAAGTCGTGACTATCTTCGAATACATCCACCAACACACGTGCGTCGACAGTTTGAGACGTCATACGCTCTGTATTCTCGTGCTGGCGGACATCCCGTTGACCCGTTGCGGGGGTATCATGCATATGTTCCACAGGTGATGTGATAATATGGTCCTCCCAAGTCCGAGCATCTTGGAATTGGACTTTAGGTGCGAAACGCAAACAAATGTTTAACAAGCTGGAGTATTCCTATTTTTGAGCGCTACGGGGTATTCCCTAATTCTCAGCGACGAATTTCGAAGTACAGCAGATGACGGATGATCGTCATGTGCTGGAGCGCGCATTACAGTTGCAGCAGTCAGGCGATTACGACGCTGCGGAAACTGACTTGCGCGAATTGCTACGGTTGGATCCGAAAAATTGCGACGCTTTGCACCTTTTGGGGCTCTGCTATCATGCCCGGAATCAGAATGAAGAAGCGTTGGTTTGGCTGGAGAAGGCAATCGAGACACAGCCAGGCGAGGCCATGTTCCTAACGAATGCAGGGCTTGTCACAATGGCATTGGGTGCACTCGAGGAAGCGGCGGTTAAGTTCGAGGCAGCGCTTCGCGCCGATCCAACGCATTCGGAAGCCTATAACAATTTGGCGCTGGTCCGTGAACGCCAGGGACGCTTGATGGAGGCGAGCGTGTTGCTCGAAAAGGCGATCGCGCTCAATCCGCGATCGGCTCTGGCCTATTCAAATCAAGGGAAGGTTCTACGCAGCCTCGGGCAAAACGAGGAGGCGATAACGGCCTATCGTGAGGCCATCCGGCTCGCCCCGCAATTGGCGCCAGCCTATAACGGTCTCGGCAATGCATTGCGCGGGAAAGATCGTCGTCAAGAGGCAGTCGCGGAATTCGACAAGGCCATAGCCCTAGATGGCAACTTTGCCGAAGCATATTTTAATCGCGCGATGACCCATGCGGCACAGGGGGAGACCGCATTGGCGGACGCCGGTCTCACGCGTGCTTTGGAGATACGCGATGACGCCAGATTTCGGATCGCTCAAGCAGGTCTGATGCCGGTCATACCGGCGTCTACCGGCGATATCGCACGTTGGCGGGCGAGGATGGCGGAGCGTTTTGAAAATACATTACGGGATATTGATTCTGCTGCCGGAGACCCGACCCAAGTGTCGGCAATGAGTTTCTATCTCGCATATCACGGCGAGAACGACCGGAGTTTGATGGAGAGTCTCGCTCGATTTTATAGACGTCTTTATCCTGACCTGACATGGGAGGCGCCACATTGCGTGTCGCCGGTGCCTTGCGCTGGAAGATTGATCCGCATAGGCGTGGTATCTCGGTATTTCGGTGAACACGCCGTCACCTGGATGACATATGGATTAATGGCGGGATTGCCCCGCGACCGGTTCAATGTCATCGCCGTGACATTCTCGGGTGAAGAAGAAAATATCTCATCCCGCATCACGGATGCAGCGGACAGCGTGGTGGTTATCCCTAAAGACATCCAGTTGGGTCGCGAGGCAATCGCCGCTCAATCATTCGATATCTTATTGTATGCGGATATCGGAATGGAGCCACTCAGCTATTATCTCGCGTTCGCGCGGTTGGCGCCCATCCAATGTGTCACCTGGGGGCATCCCGATACCACCGGTCTGGAAACGGTCGACTACTATATCAGCAACGATCTGGCGGAGCCGGAGAACGGGCAGGAGAGTTATACGGAGAAATTGGTCCGCCTGGATGGTGTGCAAAGTTGGTATCCGCGAATGCCGAGGCCAGAACAGTTACCAAACCGTGAATTCCTGGGATTGCCGGAAGAGAGTGGCTTTTATTTGTGCCCCCAAAATTCGATCAAAATTCACCCCGAGATGGATGCGGCCTTAGCGGAGATTTTGGAACGCGATGAGACCGGGCGACTGGTGATCTTTGACAGCGCCGATCCCAATTGGACGCGGCTCTTGCTCGCCCGGTGGTCAGCGGTGTTCGGTGATAAGTTGGAGCGGGTCCATGTCCTATCCCAACGCTCGCTCGATGACTTCCTGGGCGTGCTTGCCGTCGCCGACGTCGTGCTCGATACGTGGCCTTTCGGCGCTGGGAACACGAATTACCAAACCTTTGCGATGGGCGTGCCCGTCGTGACCTTGCCGGGCCAATGGATTCGTGGGCGAGGCACGCTCGCGCATTACCAGCATATGGGTATTGAGGGCTGCATCGCAGAATCGCCCGAGGAATATGTCAAAATCGCGGTGCGTTTGGGAACCGACCCGGATTTCCGAAGGAACATCTCACAAAAAATTGGCGATAAAGCGGCTGCTGTTTTGGAGGATGAGGTCTGCGTGCGAAGTCTTGCCCGGTTCTTGGAAGAGGTCGCGCCGTGACTGATATCGATAAAGCGCTGCGTGAGGCCCGGCGGCTGATTGATGGAGGAGATGTCAGCAATGCAGTGGCCGCATTGGAGCCATTGGCGGGGCTAAGTTTTGAGGCCGCGATGCTTGCTGGCGTGGCGGCCAATTGCGCGGGAATGCTGGATAGGGCAGTTGACCACTTTACCAGTGCAATACGGATGTCTCCTGAACATCTTGAGGCGCGGCTGAATTTGGCACTGACGTTGCGGGCACTGGGTCGAATTGACGACGCGGAGGCCGTATTGCGCTCTGCGCTCGGCATCGACGCGCAATCGCTTTCGGTCAATTTTGCGCTTGGCAATTTAACCATTCAAAAAGGCTCGTTTGAGGAAGCCCAGGGTTATTTCTCCGCTGTATTAGCTATCGACCCGCTTCACACAGGTGCGCTCAATAATCTTGGCATTAGCTTTACCCGGTTGGGACAATTGAACGAAGCCAGCGCGAACTTTGAGAAAGTGATGAGTGTTGAGCCGGACAATGTGAGTGCGCTTGCCAACCTTGGCGCCATTCGTTCCGAGCAAGGGCGAACGGATGACGCGATCGACCTTTTGAGGCGTGTGCTGGTGTTGGCACCCGAACAAATTGAAGCGGCCAATAATTTAGGTGTGGCCTTGTTGGACAAAGGTCGGGTCGGTGAGGCGGCCGCAGTACTGCACTCTTTAACCGAGGACGGCCGGGGAGGGGCGGAGGTGTTCTCTAACCTGGGCAACGCGTTAGTCAAATTGGGGGATACCGGGGGAGCGGACTCCGCATACGATCAGGCGTTGGCGCTAGGCCCCAATCCGGGTATTCGGATCAAACGAGCCTTGTTGCTCCCGGTGATTAGCGCCTCGGTTGCCTCGATGCAAGTTGCGCGCTTCGATTTCGAGCAGCGCGTCGACGCTCTGATCAAGGAGCCGCCGCAACTCGTCGATCCTTTTGGCGAAGTCGGGGTGCCAACCTTCAATCTGTCGTATCAGGAACACAACAACCGCGACTTGTTGGCGAAGCTGTCTGATATGTATCTCGCTGCTTGCCCGAGCCTGGAATTCGTCGCGCCTCATTGCTCCGACTCACCCTTACTCGATGCGTTGACTCCTTTACGTATTGGTTTCGTATCCCGGTTTTTCCAAAGCAATTCCGTCGGGCGTTGTTTCCATGGTGTTTTGCGATATCCGAACCGTGCAGACGTGGAAGTGACGGCGTTTACGTTTGCCGCCGGTCAAGATCCACTGTGGAAGGTAATTGAAGGAGATGTCGCCAACACAGTAATACTGCCGGCGCATTTGGATGCAGCCCGCCAGCGAATTGCAGAAGAAGCGTTGGATGTTCTGGTGTACACGGATATTGGGATGGATCCGCTTACCTATTATTTGGCGTATAGCCGATTGGCGCCGCTGCAATGTGTGCTCGGCGGGCATCCTGATGCCACCGGTCTGCGCAATATAGATGCCTATATCAGCTGTGACATGCAGGAGCCGGTGGATGCGGCCGCTCATTATCTGGCGCCGCTGGTCAGGTTGCCTGGAGCTCCCACTTACTACGAACGTCCGGAGTTTCCGGTCCCGTTGAAAGAGCGATCCGACTTCGGATTGCCCGAAGGGCGAGCTGTGTATTTCTGCGGTCAGACCTTGATTAAAATTCATCCAAATATGGATGAGCTCTTTAGTGGTATTCTGGAGCGTGATCCTGAAGGTGTTATCGTTTTGCCGGAAGGCTATACCCCGGAGTTGGCTGAATTACTTCGCCAGCGGTTTCGCCGGTCGATACCCCAATCGGATGGGCGTATCCGGTTCCTCCCCACCATGAGCCACGTCGATTATTTGAACGTGATGGCGCTGGCGGACGTTTCCTTGGATACCCGGCCCTTTGGCGGTGGGAACACCAGCTGGCAGGCGATTGCCGTCGGCACACCCATGGTCACCTGGCCCGGTGATTATTTACGTGGCCGATATACGCAAGCGCTTTATCGATTGATGGGTGTAGATGATGCGATTGCGGACTCCGCGGCGGATTTCATCGAAAGAGCCGTTCGCTTTGGAACAGATTCGGCTTTTTCGTCAGCATTTTCGGCGCGTGTTGAGGCCGCAGCGAGTTCGATCTTCGAGGATCGTGTTCATGTCGAAGCACTATATAGTTATTTGGTGGATCGAGTCAGGACTGGGCTCTGATCCCGGCGGCGACTTGGGCGGCCGGTTCCGTTATCAGGCGATAGAGAATACTCCAATTAGGCCCTGTCCACGGGTCGAATAGCTTCAGCTCGATGCCCTCGCGCGAGAAACTCTCGTGATCGTAGAGACGCTGTCCGCCCGACAAATTGACGTATGTGTCTGCATTGAACTTGCGACAGATTTCCAAAACACGGTCTTGGCCAGTGAAGCCGTTGGGGATTTGCAGCGTACTCGTCCGCACCGTGTTGAAGGGGAGCCCTATTTCCCGACATGAAACTGACAATAGCTGCATGAGATATTCGACGACGTCACCGGAAGGTGCCAGCATGGCGTCTAGCAACGGGTGGCGTATGCCGCGCAGGATAGGAAATACGCCGCAACGGGTCGCCATGGCCTGCATTGCGTCATCTGCGAATGTCAGGTCGACGATACGAACGTTCATCGGCCCTTTCGCAAGCGGAAGCGTCAGCCATCGGGCTTGGTTTGCGACGCCTGGCAATTGGTTCCGGTGAACCCAGCCCCGGCGGGGAAATTGCACACAATCGTATATGCAAACGACGTCAGCCTCCGCGAACAGTCGGAAATATCCGGCATACGGAATAAAATAGGGTTGCATCACCGCAATGGTGGTCATCAAATTCTTTCGCAGAGGCTATATCCTGAAATTTAGTTTAGCCGGGGAAACCCAAATATCCCAGCAATCACATTCCGTGGTTGATGTGCTTTGTCGTGAGGTGAAATTTCATTCTCGATGTTGAATTCGGTTAATGATTTACTGAATTGAGTGGTCGAGCTGCTTCCGAATGGCGAAGCTGAACGGATATTCGTGATATACAGTGCAATATCGGTGTCTCGTTGCGGCAAAGGGCGCGGTGACAAAGACCGGGAAAAAAGCTTAGGCTGCAGGCGGGAAGAAATGAAAGCCGTATGACCGATCCGCAGATGAAGATTTCGCTGATGAGGCCCCGGTTACCGGACCGGCAGGCTCTGGCTTCTTATTTGGCGGAGATCGACGAAAATCGTTGGTATAGCAATTTCGGGCCATTGGAACGCCGGTTCGAGGCCAATTTGGCGGCATATTTTGGGCTTGGTGAACGACAAGTGGTTTGTGTTGCCAATGGGACCCAAGCGCTTAGCATCTCACTAAAGTCCGTCGCTCGGTTTCCCGTTGGATATTGCCTCATGCCCTCCTTCACATTTGCCGCGACACCGCACGCAGCGGTATCCGCTGGCCTTGAACCTTATTTTCTCGATGTCGATCCCGAGACATGGGCGTTGGATCCGCGCAAGTTGTTAAGCTTGCTTCCGGGGCTCGACGCGCCTATCGCCGCCGTTGTGCCCGTCGCGCCGTTCGGAGCTGCGGTCGATATCGAGGCATGGGACGAATTTCAGGATACGACTGGTATCCCCGTCGTCATTGATGCGGCGGCGGGTTTCGACAATGCCCGTTGCGGTGCGTCGCCCGTGATGATCAGCCTGCATGCCACGAAGGTAATGGGAATCGGAGAAGGTGGTCTGATCTTGTGTCAGGACCTACAGATTGCGGAACGCGTCCGAGCTGGTCGAAATTTCGGTTTCATGGGGGAACGAGTCGCCGAAATTCCCGGTATAAACGCGAAATTGAGCGAATATGGAGCGGCGGTAGGGTTGGCGGCGCTCGCAGAATGGCCGGAGACCCGATTGGCCTTTCTAGATGTCGCGCGACATTACCAGGAGATTTTCTCGGATGTGACGGGAGTTGGATTCGCGCCTGGATTTTTGTCCGGTAGTGCGAGTTCCACCTGCAATATTGTGTTGGAACGGCCGATCGCTTCCCAAGTAATAGAATCATTGGCACATGACGGTATCGAGGCTCGGCGTTGGTGGAACCTCGGTTGTCATAATGAGCCTGTTTTCGCCGGATGCCGGCGAGAAGGCCTCGAGGTAACGATGGACTTAGGCCGGAGGGTCGTCGGTTTACCGTTCTATAGAGACCTCGACAGCGATCAAATTGAGCAGGTCCAAAATAGCCTCGATCGGGCGCTCGACCGGTAAGACTTGCCCGATTTGGCAATTGTTACCGGGTAATTCGTGTTCTCGCAAATTTTTTCAATAATCCATCTAATTTATTATTCGTTTAAAATCAGTGCGTTATGCTGTTTGGCATGATTGGCATCTGTGTTGCCATTCTCCTTTCGCATGATTCGCGTCCGTTTAGGGAACCGATAAAGAGAGTTTCCAATAAACAGCGCGGAGCCAAGGTGCCAAACAAACCAGAAAGGAGCTGGCAAAATGGCGACGGATAAAGTTAGTTTGACACGAGCGGTTGGCGGTAATCTTTTAGAATTGCAGCGAACAGCAAACTTGATCGATCAGACGCAGACGCGTTTGTCGACGGGTCTCAAAGTCAATTCGGCCATAGATAATGCTTCGGCGTTCTTCACGGCGCGGGCACTTGATAACAGGGCTTCGGATCTTAGTAGTCTCAAGGGCAATATCGATCTTGCGATCAGTTCCATTCAAGCCGCAATCGACGGTATTGACGCGATTACCGACTTGGTGCAGCAGGCAAAGGGTCTTGCGAGTAACGCCAAGGCGACCGGTAATACGAACGAGCGATCGACATTGGCTGTTCAGTTTAACGAGCTCTTAAGCCAGATTGATTCCCTTGCGAACGATTCGACATTTAACGGGCTCAACCTCTTGAAGGCGTCACCTGACAATCTCGATGTCGTTTTCAACGAGGACAATACCTCGAACCTGACGATTACCGGTCTCGACAATACGACCGCATCGACAGGTATCAACCTCGCTGCTGCGACGAATAACTTCACCGACAATACCGCTATCGATACGGCGTTGACGGCAATTTCTGCCGCGCTGGTCACCTTGCGCGGTAATGCGTCAACGCTGGGTTCGAATGCTACTATCTTGAAAACCCGCCTCGATTTCACCCAGAATTTGGTGAATACCCTGGAAGGTGGATCGGGCAAACTGACGCTTGCCGATTTAAACGAGGAGAGTGCGAACTTATTGTCGCTGCAGACACGCCAGCAATTAGGCCTCAACTCCTTGTCATTGGCAGCGCAGAGCGAACGCGCGATTCTCAGCCTCTTCGGTTAGGATGATCATACTGCAAGCTAACTTGAACTTTTTTGCCTGCCGCCGGGTAAATTTTGCCCGGCGGCAGGCAAAAATTTCTTAGTCGGCAAAATATGCCGGGTTTTTAACCCCCTTGGGGAAGGTTAGTCTTTTGAATCCATAGATGTTTATTTCTTGGCACGGCTGTTGCTCTCTAGGAGGGTGGTTGCGATCACATCGATAGAATGTCGATAAGGTCATAACCGTCCCAAAGCGACCGCAGAATGCGGTTGCAACCATGTATCCTAGAAAGGGAACTCTAACATGGCTAAAGTCGATCTATCACAGGCGGTTAGCTCGAACCTCCTGACACTCCAGCGAACTTCAAGTCTAATTGGCGTTACCCAAACCCGTTTGTCGACGGGCTTGAAGGTCAATTCGGCTATTGATGATGCGGCGGCGTTCTTTACCGCGAAAGCGTTGGGCAACAACGCGAAGGATTTCGACGCCTTGAAGTCGAATATTGACTTGGCGATCAGTACCATTCAAGCGGCGATCGACGGTATCGACGCGATCTCCGAACTGGTCAACCAAGCTAAGGGTCTTGCAAGTAACGCCAAAGCGACTGGTAATACGAACGAGCGCTCGACCTTGGCGGTGCAGTTCAACGAACTGCTCGGTCAAATTGATACCATCGCAAATGACTCCAGCTTCAACGGCACTAACCTGCTTCAGGCGACGCCGGACAACCTGGCGGTTGAGTTCAATACTGATAACACCAGTAACCTGACGATTACTGGTTTGGACTCGACGACTGCTTCGACCGGTATCAACCTCGCTGCTGCGACGAATAACTTCACCGACGTAACCGCTATCGATACGGCGTTGACGGCAATTTCCGCCGCGCTGACGTCCTTGCGGTCGAACGCCTCCACGTTGGGCTCTAGAAATACGATCCTCGCGACCCGTTTGGACTTCACTGAAAACCTGGTTAATACGCTCGAAGGTGGTGAAGGGAAGCTCACTCTGGCCGATCTCAATGCGGAAAGTGCAAATCTGCTGGCTCTTCAGACCAGACAGCAGCTGGGTATTAACTCTTTGGCCCTCGCCGCGCAGAGCGAACGGTCAATTCTGGCACTCTTCGGTTAATACCCCTTTGGGTTCGCTGGAACCCGGGCGGGGGCCCTAGGCCCCCGCCTTTCTTTTCTCTGCGCCCCTTATGGCTATTTCGCTGCCGTACTGCGCCGTTAGGGGGCAGGTATGTAAAGTTATCGCGAAACAGGCCTTCGCGTGATATAAATTAAATACATGTTATATCCTGCGCCACGGTTTATCTACCGAGCGCTCCGTTCCAACTCTGCGCAACGGTGAGAAATGCCTCTAAAGCTGATTTTGAAACCCGGCGAAAAAGTAATCATCAATCAAGCCGTCGTCTTAAACGGTGGCGAGAAGACCGAACTCGTTCTACAGAACAAGGCTAGTGTACTTCGCGAACGGGATATAATGACGGAAGAGAAAGCGGACAGTCCTGCAAAAAGAATTTATTTTGCAGTACAAATGATGTATATGTTTCCTGATAAGGAAAGACACTATCAAGGAAAGATTAACGAATTAGTGGCATCTTTCATTGAAGCTGTACCTAGTTCAACGCCAATTTTACTTGATATTGGCCGTAAAGTTATTGAAGGTAATCTTTATAGCGCGATGAAAGACTGTAAAAAGTTGATGCGCTACGAAGAAGAGGTGTTAACGCATGTCACCCAGTAGTGATCCTTACCGCTCGTCTCAGAAGCTTGGCGCGGGCGCTCGTCAGACCGAGGCACGCGCGTTGATGGAAACGGCGAGGGCGCTGGCGAATGCGCAAGACAATATCGAGGATATCACGGCCTATCGTGCTGCGTTGCGGTTGAATTGGCGATTGTGGACGATCTTTCAATCGGATGTCGCGGGGGCCGAGAATCCGTTACCGGACGATATTAAGCAGAACATTCTGAATTTGAGCGTCTTTATTGACAAGCATACAGTGGATGCCTTGGCCAGCCCGGAAGGCCGAAAACTAAAGGTTTTGATCGATATTAACCGCAATATCGCTGGCGGTTTGATGAATAATCCGGCCGGTGCCGCCGAGACACCGGCTCAACCGCCAAGTGGTGGTAGTAATGGCGGGATCGTCGCGTAGTTTCTGAGCCTCGAATTAAGCTAGAGGGGCAAATCTGCGACGATGATCACCTCGGGTGGTTTGCCCGCGACGAAGCGCCGCCACATTTCATGATAGCCGCGCTCTAAATCCGACGTAAATTGGCTCGTATCGAAAAGCGCTGAAGACAGCCGACTTTCGGAGATCTTCTGTCGAATGTCCGTTAATTCACCAGGGCGTGTCGCCAAGTGTTGAGCCCGCGCCGCGTATTCTGCGGGCGACGCTGTGATCAATTCTGGAAGATTCATCGCCAAAAGCAAACTTGAAGACACCCTGGACGCAAAATGGCGGCCTTCCATCGTGAGGACTGGCAGCCCGGCCCAGAGTGCGTCGCTAGTCGTAGTGTGGCCGTTGTAAAATTGTGTGTCCAAAGCGAGATCAGCACAGGACATTCGCTCCAAATGCCGCGCTCTCGGCAACATCTCGGCGAAGACGATGTGATCTGGCTCAACACCGGCCCTGTCGGCAGCGCGGGAGAGGTTTTCTTTTGCACGTAAGTTATTTTGAAGTATCCAAAGGGCGCTATTCGGAACGGACTTCAGTAAATTCATCCATATTTCAAAAAAAACTTTCTCTATTTTGATTGGATTATTAAAAGAGCAGAATATAAATGAAAATTTATTTCTAATATCCAAATAATGGACAGTATTTTTATTAATATACTTTTGAGTATTGTCGGTGCATTGATAAGTATTTGGTAAAAATACGGCGCTTTCGCTGAGACATTCTAATGTCTCAGGCGGCGTCACAACTTTGTCGGTCAAAATATAGTCGAAGAATTCGGCGCCGCTCGTTCCTGGAAATCCCAAATAGGTCGCTTGAAGCGGGGCAGGGCGTCGCGCGCAAATTCCCAGGCGGTTGTGTCTTGTATGGCCTTTGAGATCGACAAGAATATCTACGCCGTCTCGATGGATAAGGTTTGCAGCCTCCCCGTCATTGAAGGCTGAAATGTCGACAAACTGATCGCAGGATGCACGAATGGAATCGCGGTAGGCACTGCCGTCGTCCGGCCCATGGGAGTACGCGTGGATCGAAAAGTTCTCCCGGTCATGTGCCTGAAACACACCGCGCATTAAATGTGCCGTCGCATGGTCGTGAAAATCAGCACTGAGATATCCGACCCGAATTTTGGCATTTGTATTACGTGATGGCCTGACCGGATACACGTCGCCGTCATTTGCTGCTTCGGATATTTGCAAGTTCCACGATCGTGCGACACCCAAGTTTTGAGCTCGCTCGTCGACACGATGGATATTGTCTAATGGAGGTTCCGGGGTAGGGCGTCCATCGTTGAGTGCCGCGCTATTTAAGCGATCGATTTGTTTCGATAAAATTTCAAGCTCTTCGCCCCATTCACAGGTGACGCGCAGTAAGGGGTAGAGGCCGGCACTAGCGATATTATTTTCAGATTGTATTCCGAGCGACCGGCGGAACTGAACGATCGCATCACCAATTTGGTTGAGATCCGCGTACGCGGCGGCCAACCGATTCAGTGATTCTGGCGTTGGTGACAGCGAGGTCCATCTCTTAAGATAAGGAATTGCCGCATCTGTGCGTCCGTCTTCCAGCAGGAGAGATGCAAGAATTGATAGTTTACTCGTATCCGCTTCTGGGTCGCGCACCGATGCGCTCAAATACTCGATTGCGCTATTGGGGTCTTTGAGTTGAACACTCGCGATGCCGGCGAGATAGAGGGCAAAAACGTTCTCTTTGTCCCGTGTCAGCACTTGGCGACAAAGCTCGAGAGTATCTTGCCATTCGCCTAATTCCGCGTGTCGGGAGGCACTCTGAAGCATGGCAAGCAGCGCATCCGTCGCTGGATCATGATTTTCAGTCGGGCTCATGCGGTGGGTGCATTCGAATTCTGAACATATTTGGTTAGCTCTCTGGCAACCGTGGCGGCAAGCCCTTCCCAATCACCGTGGCTGGTTTGGCGGAACAAGCGCATGGTCGGATACCAAGGAGAATCTTCTCGATCCATGAGATAACGCCAATCCGCGTGATGACCGAGCATGACCCAAACCGGCTTGCCAAGGGCGCCTGCAAGATGCGCGGTGGCAGTATCGACCGTGATCACCAAATCAAGGGCCTCGACTGCGGCTGCTGTATCATCGAAACCGGTGCATTGGGTGCCGAGATCCAGCAGGTTGCCGTGAGAATTCGGGGATATCCGTCCGAATTGAAGGCTCACAAATTGGACATGGTTGACGGCCCGGATTTGTGCCAGCGCGGTTTCCGGACAGCTGCGCATATCGTCGTCTTGCCGACCCGGATTGCCGAGCCAGACCAGACCTACCTTTAAGTCCGTACCGTTCAATTGCGCTCGGAATGAGTCCACTTTTGGAGGGGACGGAAACAAATACGGTACAATACTGGGCACGGATTCCAGCGTGGTTTTGAACATGTGGGGTATACTCATCAGGGGAATGCAGTAGTCGGCTTCCGGAAGAGGGTCCATACGGGCAACTACGTCTTTGACTCCTTGGAGGCTGCGGCACAATTCCAACATTGGGCGCTGACATTCGAAATATACTTCAACGCCTTGATCCGAAAGTAGTGTTAAATATCTGCAAAACTGCAGTGTGTCGCCGAATCCCTGTTCCGCATATACCAACAGTTTGCGATCTTGAAGGGGCTCTCCTTTCCAACGTTCGACGGCAAATCGTCTGTGTTTCGCGGTGAACTGTTCCGCGTGCCAACGAGCCTCGTAATTCTCCCAGCCGTCCGCATAATTGCCTTGCATCAATTGTGCGATTCCAAGGCTCATACGGATATCGCCATTGTCCGGTGAAATGCTCAGCGCTTTCGTGTATATTGCTGCGGCTTCAAATGGTTTATTTAGGTTCAATAATGCCAATCCGAGATTGCCGAGCGCGCTTGTGCTCTCGGGATCAGCTGAATGGGCATTGCGATAAAGTGCCGCTGCCGCCTCAAAATTACCTTGCGCACGCAACACATTACCGAGATTGACCAAGGCTTCCGGCCAATCGGGACGTATCGTGATGGCACGACGTAAGATGTGAGCGGCATACGCCAAGTTGCCGTTGGCATGAACGGCGACACCGAGATTATTTACGATCTCATAATTGTCAGGTGAAATTTCTATCGCGACGCGAAAATTCTCGATGGCTTCGGGGTATTGCCGGGCATCGCAAAGTGCGAGCCCGAGATTGTTCAGGGCGCCGGAGAAATCCGGAAATAGCGCCAATGACTTTCGGGCAGCGGCGATTGCACTCGCTACCTCGCTGTTGTGACGCAATGCGAGCGAGAGATTGTTATAGGCCTCGTGGGACTCCGGCTGCTTTGAGATACAATGTCGGTAATTCTCGATAGCTCCGGTAAAATCGCGTATATGCGCTTGCGCGTTCGCCATCTGGAATAGCGTTGCGGGATCCGCTGGGTCCAGCTCGGCCGCTATTCGCAAAATGCGCAAGGCTTCGTCAGCGTCGCCGTTTGCGAGCAAGACGGCGCCAAGATCGCGATTAAAGATAGGGCTTTCAGGTGCCAGCCTTTGGGCTTCGCCGAGATACTCTGACGCGTGATTGAGATCGCCACGTTTTTGCGCTGCCAGGCCGCGCAGATGCCAGGCGATTTCCGTCTCCGGCATTGCTGCAACCACTTGGCGCAGAATCTCTTCCACGCGGGTAAGGTCGTCCTGGTCGTACGCTCGGAGAGCATCCGCGAGCACAACAGAGAGGCTGCCGACGAGAGGTTCGGGTTTTTGCTCTTCTGGCGCAGTCATGCTGCACCTACTGGCGTTCGATGTATCATACCCGGACTTTATCCGAGAAACGTCGTTCCGATGTCAATCGATGCGATGCCCTAACGTAGGAAATTTGAGAGCGACAGGGTCTGAATTCGTGCGATTGTCGTAAACGATGCCTCCAACTGAATTTGTTCGAAGTTGAGAGAGGTAATGACTTCGGCCGGGTCGATGTTCTCGATTTCCGCGATGGAACCCTTTGAAAACTGGAGGAAATCGATGTGCTTGTCTCGTATGTTGTCCAAGATGACCCGATCCAAGCCGATATCCGCGCGTAGGTCGGACAGAGTCTTATCGACTCCATTGTTGTCGATGAGTTCGGTCAACTCCGTCATGGCGGCCGTCAAGAATGTTTTTTCCTGGGCCGTGATCGGATCGGTAAAGGTAACGTTGGAGACGTTGTCCAGAGTCCGAATGAGTTTTTCGAACGCGCTTTCGTCCGCATTAATACCGTACGCAATGCTGAAACCATCGTCAGCGCGGGTCGACTGTACGACCGCATCACCTTGATAATATCCAGTTTCAACCGTCTGCACGAATGTCGGCGGGGAACCCGGCACTGGCGCTGTATAGGCGGCGTTCGAGAGGTTGACGGGCTTTGTCTCTATCGCGCCGCCGCTGAAAAGGAAGCGGCTGTCGTCCTTAGTGTTGAAAATCTCAACAATTTGATCGAGTGACGCTTGCGCCAGTAGTGACAGTTGGATGTCGTCGGCGTCACTACCATTCAGCGCGGCGGCGAAATCGGTTCGAGCCTTGCGCGCGACATCTTCGATCTGGTCCATCGCAAAGGCCATAAGGTCCAGGCGTTTTTCGGTAATGGTGATGTTCTGAATAAATTGCTCAGCCTGCGACAACTCGCTTTTCAAATTGACGAGTCTGCCGGCGTCGTCGGCGATACCGGAGAAGGATTGCGTTTTCTTGCCCGACGCGATTTGAACCTGGAGATCGTGCACATTGCGCTGCGTGCGCAGCGCGTTGCTGGTGATCAACTGTTGCTGGGCGAGGGTGGAGACACGTGATGCGGCCATCTTCTAATCTCCTATCGGACTGAATCGATCAGCTCTTGCAGCATGTCGGATGCCACTGAGATGACCCGTGCAGCGGCGTTGAACGATTGTTCAAGTACCACCAAATTCGCGAGCTCTTCGTCGAGATTGACGCCGGAAACCGAAGCGGCTCTGAATTCCAAGGTTTGAGTGAACTGTGTGGTGAACTCGAGCTCGATGCGAGCGTCGTTTGTTTGTGCGGCTTGGAGGCCCAGCATCTGCGCTGAAAAACTGGCAAGTGTCGTGGAGACGCTGGAAATAGCACCGGTCGTACCGAACGTAATATCGCTGCCGAATACTCCGGCGAGCGCTGAGGCGGCCGTCGCATCACCGGCGGAGACACCGGTTGTCGTGCTCACCGTGCCATGCGCTAAGCGGGCTGGATCGTTGACAATGTCAGTATTGACTTGGAAGCGGCCGGAAAGGGCTCGGTTATCCGAGGTCAAACCGATCTGCGATACCAATGTGCCGCTATCGGTGATGGTGAAGTTATTGCCATCAGAATCTGCGATGACTAAGCGCCGCCCACCGCCATCGTTGACAACGGAGGCTGAAATATTGGCTGTCGTGAGATCCGCATCAGCGGTGATATTCGTCGCGATCGTGTCAAGCGATTGACCGGTCGTATAAGCGACCGTGACGGGCGAATTGGTAAAATTACCGGTGACTGTCAAGTTGCCGGCAACGCCAAGGGCGGCTGTGCTGCTGGAGACTTGTGACGAGGCGTAAGAATTATAATCGCTCGAAGTGGATTCTTGGACCAAGAGGTCGTTCAGACCGAAGAAATGCGAGAAGCCGCGTGTTTCTCCTTGGATGACCGTATAGGAGCTGGTGCTATTCGCGATGGCGATACCGTTTGCAGCACTATCGGCAGAAATCACCAGCTTGCCGTTGCCGTCGAGTGAGGCACTGGCATTCGTCATGCCGTCAATCGTCGTGGCAACTTCGCCCGCAGTATCGACTCCAGCAGCGCTTAAGTCGGCGATATTAAGTGTTTCGACGACTGCACCGGTTGTACGGTCGATGATGACGATATCCACCGCACCCGTACCCGAAATCAAATCTCCGGATGCGAAGGTTTGCGAACCCGTCAGCGTATTCGGCGGCGGCGACGCAGAGCCTGCGTTATGGGCTGCGTTTAGTTGGACCGTCAGTTTCTGGATTAGCGTGTCGAGCTCGGACTGTAAGTTCGGTAGAACTCCGTCCCGAAGGTCTACAAGGCCCTTTAATTTTCCAGTTGTTATCTCGGCCGAGATATCATTGGTGCCGTTCGCGGTGTCCGGCGTGCCGAGAAAAATCCCTGTAATCCCGCCCGGATATCCCGAATCGGTTGGCGCTAAATAGTTGAGAGATGCGCTCATCTGAACCGCGGAGACGTGGGTCATTGTTTCCACGACGGAACCGCTGACCAAGTTGCGGCCGGTATTTGTAAGGATCGTTAGCAGGCTGTTCGAATCCTCGATGATGCGAAGATCCATTTGTTCGGCCAGCAGTTTTACGGCGCGGTCCCGCTCATCTCGTTCCTCGCCGCTTGGTTGATTCAATCCTGCGGCGCGGGAGACCCGTGTGTTTAGGTCGCTGAAGTTTTTCAGTTGGTTGTTGATATTCGTCGCGGCGCGGCTGATTTCCTGGTCGGCTTTTAGACGTAGATCCTGCACGTTGTTCGACAAACCTTGGATCTGCAATACCGCTTTGCGCAATTCATTGACCGCATTGAACCCGGTGGCGCTGGATTCTGGTGTCGTGGCGAAGGCCTCTAGCGAATCTCGGATTGTGTCGAGCGAATTCGTTACCGAGCGGTTGTTGTCAGGAGATCCAAAAAGGGCTTCGAGCTCGCTGAGGAATTCCTCGCGTACATCCAAATTCCCAAGAATGGCCTGTTGATCGCGAATTTCTCGAATCAGAAATTCGTCGACAACTCGGTCGACCGTCTCGACATTGACGCCGGCGCCGGTGCCGTTGACGGTTCGGGTTGAAAAGGTGACGTCCTTGCGCGAATAGCCTTCGGTATTGACGTTCGTGATATTGCTCGACGTGACCTGTAGCGCGGATTGTGTTGCGGAGAGGCCACTTAATGCCGTGCGAAGGGCGAGAGTCAGTGTCATCCGTCTTCCCTCACAATTGCTCGTTTAAGGTCATCGGAATCACCGACATTTTGCCGCGCCTCGCCGCATAGGGAGTGGTGCCGTTGGCACCGTATCCGTTCGGGCGGGTTTCTTGTTTAGTCGCGAGTTGGGCAATTTTGTGGACCATTCTCGTATTCATCTCGAGCGCGGCGCGGAGAGCCCTGGCGTTTTGCTGCGCGGACTGGTCAAAGGCCTCGCTGGCGAGGCGCAACCGGTCGCGAACTTCCGGCGCCACCGCATTGAAGACACCCGCGTCCTGGACCGCTTCACGTATACGCAATTCGTAGAGGCCCGAAAGCGAGGTTTTCTCCTGCTGAAGCGCGCCGATCTCCTTGACGCGTAGCTCCGTCAGCAACGTATTCTCCTGATCAAGTATCGCGGTCAGCGATACCGTCACATCAATCAATTCATGTGCTCGTGCGGTTGGATCCATCGTCTACTTTTCCTGCATTTCCTGCATCTTGAGGAGCTGTTGACGGACCGCATCGGCGATGCCGAAATTACCTTGCGATGCCGCTTCCTTGCCGTATTCCTGAACCAGTATCGAGCGAAAAACCTTTTCGCCTTGGCCGCCACCAAAGGGACCATCGGTTTTGATGCCAGACATCATCGATTCGGTCATCATGGATACGAAAAACGCTTCAAAGTCTTCTGCGACCGCGTCGATTTTCGCATTCGACATCGGTGTCGCTTTCTTGCCGCCGGTTGCGACGCTCGGTGCTAGGTTCGCTTGATAGCTTTGCTGAACCTGATCGATAAAGGCGCTACTATCCAACATCTTACAGTACCTCTATATCGGCTTGCATGGAGCCGGAAGCTTTCACGGCCTGCAGAATGGTTATCATGTCACGCGGCCCGATCCCGAGGGCGTTCAAGCCGTTCACGAGTTCTTGCAAGGTAACGCCGTTCGGCAAGACCGCGAACTTGCGATCCTCGCCTTCGTCGACTTCGACGGCGGTCCGGTTCACGGTCTCCGTCGTCCCTGTGTTGGAGAAGGGCGCCGGTTGCGCGACCTGCTGCGTCTCGGTGATGCGGATCGTCAGATTGCCCTGAGCGATGGCGACCGTACTGATGCGGACGTTTTCGCCCATTACGATGATGCCGGATTGTTCGTCGATAATAACCTTGGCGATTTGGTCAGGCTGCACCTGAAGTTGTTCAATATCGGTCAGCAGTTCGACCAACTCACCTTTATAGGTACTCGGAATGTCCAGGATGATCGTGGCGTTATCGGAAGCCTTTGCGGTCTTCAAACCCACGAAAGCGTTGATCGCTCGCGCGACGCGGCGGGCCGTCGTGAAATCTGGGTTGCGCAGCGAAAGATGGACGCGTTTGAGGTCGGATAATTTGAACGGCAATTCGCGTTCCACGATGGCGCCGTTTGGAATACGACCGCTGGTCGGTACGCCTTTTACGACGGTTTCCGCTGCTCCGGCTGCGGCAAAACCGCCGACCGCAAGGGTGCCTTGCGCGACGGCGTAGACTTCGCCGTCGGCACCGAGCATCGGTGTGACCAGTAAGGTTCCGCCCAACAGGCTTTTAGAGTTACCGAGAGCGGAGACAGAGACATCGATCTTTGCGCCTTGGCGGGCGAAGGCGGGCAATTGCCCGGTTACCATAACGGCGGCGACATTTTTTGCATCGAGAGACGCGTCGTTGGCGTTGACGCCCAGGCGCTCGAGCATACCGATCAAGCTTTGCTTGGTGAAAACGTTGCTCGAAAGCGTATCGCCGCTTCCGTTCAGGCCGACAACCAAACCATAACCGATCAGTATATTATCGCGGACACCTTCAATTTCAACGATATCCTTGATCCGCGATTGTGCGATTACGCTGTCCGTCCAGGCAATGCAGGTCGCAAACACGGTTAAGGCCATCACGGCCTTTCGGACCGGATTTTTTGCCTTGGGATGGGTCGCTGATTTCTTCATCTCCGCCATAACTCCCGCTTCGAGATTTCCTCGAAATTATTATTGCGAATGGTATGCCATCTAATTAAGATAATTAACCAATTGATATATAATGATAAAAATTGAATTTAGATGAGGGGGGAATTGATCCTGTAGAGAGTCAGGCAACCCATGCCGGGTCATTGGCAAAGATTGCCGGGCATCGCAGTTTTAATCGCCGCGCTTAATTGGTTTCGCCTTGTCAGAAAAGGGATTATGGTTTCGATATGAAAATCGAACGTACGACATCTGTCGGATCATCGCCGGTCAAACGGAGCGACCGCTCGCAAAAATCGCCCTCGGGGAAATTCGCCAAGGAAGTCGCGAGTCAGGACCCATCCACGGATCCCGTAAGCGGAGCCGCGCCAGCGTATGCCGTTGACGCTTTATTAGCGATCCAGGAAGTCGAGGATGCGACGACTGGTGGCGGTAACTCGCGTGCGCGTCAATGGGGGGGCGACGTATTGGATCGGCTTGATGCCATCCGGCTGGGATTGCTGACCGGGGGCATTCCCGTCAGCGAATTGCGTTCCATTACTGATTTGGTGACACGACAGCGCCAAAATGTCTCTGATCCGGCTTTACAGGAAATCTTGGATGAGATCGAATTACGAGCCCGCGTAGAGTTAGCCAAACACGAGCGAGATTCCTGAACCAGATCCAATTTGAGACCCCTTTCTAGACATGCATTCTGAGGGCAAATTCAAAGGCTTGCGAGAGCGCTAGCCACTTCATATACTCCGCGCGCCCGGAATTAAGTTAATGGTTTGGCGAGGATTAAGAATGGCGTCGAAGAAGCGAACTTCGCTTCCCAAGAATTACAAACCCTCCGAAAAAGAAAAGTTTATGAGTGCTCGCCATCGCGAGTATTTTCGGCGGAAATTGCTGGAATGGCGGGCTGAATTGCTGGACGAATCCAGCGAGACGCTCAAGAACATGCAGGAAGAGAGCCTGGCAGAGCCGGATATGGCCGACCGCGCATCACTTGAAGCGGACCGCTCACTGGAACTTCGCACTCGGGATCGTCAACGCAAGCTGATTTCGAAAATCGACGAGGCGTTAGAGCGAATCGATGACGGCAATTATGGGTATTGTGAAGAGAGCGGCGATCCGATTTCCTTGCAGCGGCTGGAGGCACGGCCGATCGCGACGCTGAGCATTGAAGCGCAAGAGCGCCATGAGCGTATGGAACGCACTCGCCGCGACGATTAAGGCTTAAATCTCGTTGAAATAATAAAGGGGGCCGATGTCCGTCGACATCGGCCCCTTCTTTTGCAGCGACCATCTTGGAGGAGGAGGAGGATGGAGGCGATAGCCGCTGCAAATTCTCGTTTTCTTGTCTGTCCCCTTAAAACGGGAACAGGATGTCGTAGATTTGTTGCCCGTACCGTGGCGATTGCACGTCGGTTAGGGTGCCGCGTCCGCCGTAGGCGAGGCGCGCTTCCGCAACTTGTTCGTAATTGATTGTATTGCTGTTGGTAATATCCTGTGGGCGAATGATACCGGTGATAGCAAGTTCGCGAACCTCGGCGTTTACCCGTGTTTCCTGGCGACCTTCGATGACTAGGTTACCGTTCGGCAATACTTGGACAACCATGGCTGCCACTTTCGTCGTGATCTTTTCCTCGCGGTCGATGGCGCCGACGCCGGCGACACCGGACGTGCTGGCCCCATTCACTAAGGTCGGGGTGACAATAGTCTGCGGGAAGATGGCGTCCAACGCTTGCTCGTATCCGAGGAAGTTCGTCAAGTTCGCGGTCTCGCTGTTGTTGCGTGTCCGTGTAATTGAATTGTCGAGTTCGACCTTGTCCGCCACAGCGACGGTGACGGTGACGATGTCGCCGATTTGATTGGCTCGCAAATCCTTGAAGAAGGCCCGAGAACCGACCCGCCAAAGTGAGTTCGCTGCGCGTTCGGCGCGGACTGGTGCTGGCATCGGCATTGTTATGGGGCGATAACCCGCTCGGTGCGTGGGGTTTTGGACCCGCGTTAGTTTCGGCTCCTCACCGACTTGCGATAACCGCTCCAGAGTGTTGCATCCGCCGAGAACCGCAACCGATAGCGCAAAGGCGGCGATTTTAGTCAGGGGCTTCATAGGGCGCGTTTTCATTGTCTGATCCTACCTCAAAGCCACACGGCCAGCAGATTTTACATTGACCGTTCCTGAATTAACGACGGTGCCGTCAATCGTATTGTGTGTCTTTGCGTTCAAGATCCGAATGGTGTCGCCTTTGGAGCCGTCCTGCAGAGCTTTGCCCTGAGCAGTTAGGGTCATCCTGTTGGTTTGGAACACCATGGTCACGATCGAACCCTTTGGAACCAATATTGGCATTCGGATATCGTTTCGCTTGATTGCCCGGTCGGCGGAAATAGTCCGAAGAGGGCTCATGCCGATCAGGTCTTCCGCGTCGTGCAAGGCGTTCATATCTATTTTGTCGGCCCGCACGGTTACTTGACGAATATCACGCTGTCCGATGGTTTCACCGCTGCGCATGCGCCGCACTAGAACCGGAATGTCGATGAGTCTGTGGTATCGACCGGTCGCGTTGATATGCCGTTTCATCTGTGTTCGGCCTTCGCCACCCGTGAGCATGGCGGAGAACCTTCGTGTTTGTGGATCGAGTTGTAGCCGTTTAATTTTGACTGAAGGTATCCCCTCTCCCGGCAAATGCATCTGAAGCAGTCGGTTGTCGAGGTCGATTTCAAACTTGTCTGATTTGCCTAATTCGTTGCGAATTTCCGCATCGATAACTTCGCGAATTTGTTCGGTCGAGATCAGTATGGCCGAACGTTCAAGCACAGCTTGGTCTAGGGTGCTCAATGGTTTCCATTTTACATCATATGAACGTGATGCGTGATAGAGCCATTGGACGTTCAAGGTGATTAGCTTGCCCGGTTCCGGCGCCTGCAAGACGACGCGGTTGGCGTGCTTCCCGGCATCTTGGAAGATGTCGCCGAGGCGCACGACGTCGTCGCGGATAATCGTGTGGTGGCGCAGCGTGGCGGCGAGACTATCGCTGACCGATAGGAGGCCCGCCGCCAGGAATACTGCTGCACCCATAAGACGCCCACTTTTGAATATTTGAGCGTGTTTCATGATCCGTTACCGTACGTTCGTCATGGTGGCCATCATCTGATCCGATGTTTCGATCACCTTGGAATTCATCTCGTAGGCCCGCTGAGCGGTAATGAGATTGGTGATCTCTTCAACGACGTTGACGTTGGACGTCTCGAGGAAGCCTTGTTGCAGGCGGCCGAAGCCGGCGGCATCAGGGTTACCTGAAGTGGCCGAACCCGACGCCGGCGTCTCTAAGTAGAGATTGTCGCCGACGGCCAGCAGGCCCGCTTCGTTCGAGAAATTCGCAAGTTCGAATTGGCCGACGTTCTGTGGCGTAATTTGTCCGTCCAATTGGACGAGAACCTCGCCGCTGGAATTGACCGTGACATCGATCGCCCCATCGGGGACCGTCAGCCCGGGGAGCACTCGGAAGCCGTCGACTGTTACGACTTCACCATCCTGGCTGAGCTGAAAAGCGCCGGAACGGGTATATGCCGTCTCGCCGTCCGGCAGCTCGACCTGGAAATACCCTTCGCCGTTAATCGCCAAGTCGAGGGTATTTTCGGTCAAGGTCAGATTGCCTTGTTCCGCAATTCGATAAACCGCGGCAGTTTTTACACCGAGGCCGATTTGCACACCCGCCGGCACGATAGTACCAGAATCTGAAGAGTCGGACCCCACGCGCCGTTGGTTTTGATACAACAGATCTTGGAATTCGACACGTCGGCGTTGATAAGCAGTCGTGTTCATATTCGCGATGTTGTGGGAGATGACCTCGACGTTGAGTTGTTGGGCCAACATTCCCGTCGCGCCGATATTAAGAGATCTCATTAGTTGTCTCCTTTACCCGCCGGCAGCACGTCGGGAAATCCGGCTTATCGCCTTCATTTGCCGTTCGTGTTCCTGTTGAATCGCCTTACCGAGGCTTTGGTGCGAGCGATGGACTTTAATCATTGCACCGAGCTCTAAAATCGCTTGAACATTGGATTCCTCCAACATGCCTTGAGCGATCTTAGGATTCTCGACTTCCTGAGGTTCCTGATCATCAGGCGCGATATAAAGATTGTTCGCGGATCGTTGCAATTGCTGTTCGTCTTCGAACTTCACGAGACCAAGCTTGGCAATGCGACCGGCATCCGTCGAGAGCGTGCCGTCGCCGCTGATCTCGACCCGACCGGCATTGGCAGGGATATTGATTTCGCTCCCACCGCTATCGAGAACGGGATTACCTTGTCCGGTGACTAGCCTGCTTTCTGCGTCCAGTTGAAACCGGCCATGTCGGGTGTAGCGATCGCCGAGCGGTGTCTCGATGGTAAAGTAACCATCGCCGGAGATCGCCATGTCGAATGGATTGTCCGTTTTAACGAGAGGGCCCTCGCTGGTATCGCGCATCGTACCGATGTCCTGCGCGAAAGATTGACTGTCGTCGTTGGTCGGTTTTTGCAGAAATTCGATAAAGACTAAGCGTTCCGCCTTATAGGCGGGAGTGTTCATATTTGCGATATTGTTTGCGATAATATCCATGTTTCTTCGCAAACCTATTTGGCTCGATAACGCTATATAAGTTGGTGTCTCCATAACCTGGCCTCATCCTTCCTCATTGAAACGCCTCCGGTGACTAAGGTAAGCAGGATGTGTGCCAAGTAATTTAATGATTTTATAACAGATGGTTAAGTAAAAATTAATAGGAAAATAAAGCCAATTACGGAAGCGCTTGCCGAGCAGTTGTTACCTTACACCGGAAAATTTGCACACATGCATCGGCAAATCTCGCCTGTAGTTTGTTTTTGCTTTTTCTGTGCTTATTAATTATTGTTTCTCAAGTATTCCCTATGTGATGATATAAAAGAAACGCAGTTTCAGTGTAGTTTTAGTATTATAGAGACATAGTAAATGGCCGATGAGTTCGATGACGACGATGAATTAGGCGAAGGCGATGAGCCCGGATCAGGCGGCGGTCTAAAGAAAATGCTGCTATTTGTTGGCGCTCCGGTTCTATTGTTGATCATCGGTGGCGCGGTCGCTTATTTCCTGGGTGCGTTCGACTCATTTTTTGGACCGTCGCCGGAAGAACTTGAAGCCGAACAACAGCAATCGGACTCCTTGGGGTATTTCTTTGAGCTTGAAGAAATGCTCGTCAGCATGGGGCGTGCCGGTCGTAAATCTAGCTTTCTGAAACTTCGCATCAGCCTGGAGCTAGAGAAGAAAGAGGACGAGCAGATGATCACGGCGG